>JALWRB010000221.1 GCA_027077875.1 Candidatus Heimdallarchaeota archaeon | reverse complement strand
ATGAGACTGAGAGTGAGGGCGATGACCATCAAGCTCAATGCCATCAGGTCGCTGATCTTCATCCCAGTGGCTATTGCCAAGACAGTGATGTACTTGCTCGGGGAGACGAGAACAATCCGATACCTCACGGTTGATCCGGCGGAGTTATTCTCTTCAACAGAAACTATTGAGATCGTCTCCAACTTCTCAAATCAGTACTTCTTCGTCGTCGGAATAGTCCTTATAGTCTGTTATCTTATATCATCTTTCTACCTCTACATAGCCCTCAAGAGGGTTTTTGAAGTAAGGGGGATTCGTCCGATGGCATTGGCAGTTCTGACCATGGCATATGGACTGATAAGTGCAGTTTTCGCGGTGCTACCCGCCGCATAGAAAGGTATATCAAAGTTGTTGAGTATGTAACTTGTGGAATTCCTCAGGAAGCTGATCCGATTAGGAAAGTATGAGGAAATCGTGAAATTGTCCGAGGAATTCGTCAATGCGTATCCCGATAGTCATCAGGCTATTGTCTATATCTCTTACGAGATCTACTGCCTGTACAGATTGGGAAGGTACAACGAAGCTCTTGATCTCGCCAAACTCCATTTAACAGATGAGGTGAGCCGACCGCAGGGATTCATCCTTGACAACCTTGGTCTAGTTTATTGGAAAAAGGGGGATATGAAGAGAGCAGAGTCCTACCTTGAGGCCGCTTTGAAGATTTTTGTTAAGCTTGGGGATCAGTTCGGCGAGTCAGTGGTCTACAACGATCTCGGTCTGGTAAAGATAGAGACGGGATTTCTCTCAGATGCCAAGGATATTCTTGAGAAAAGTCTGAAGATAAGTAGAGAGTTTCGGTTTGAAGATCAAGCTGCATATGCTCTTGCCAATCTTGCCAAGATCTATCGCATGCAGGGTAGGCTTACCGAAGCTGAGGAATATATTACTACAGCCAAGGAGACATTCGAACGTTATAATGACTCCGTCAGCCTTGGAGTGGTGCATAGAACAATTGGTCAGATTCACGAGGCAAGAGGAGAGAGGGATCAAGCAGAAGGGGCATTCAAGACCTCCTTGAAAATCAGGAGGGAAGTGGGTCTCAAGCTAGACCTTGCGGAGACGTTGTACTTCCTCGTCCGATTGAGCTGCAATGCAGACTGCCTTGATACTGATATAAAGACGTACATGGAAGAGCTCTCGGACTTGGCCTTTGAGAGCACGGAACGCCGTATACTTCACTACTGGCTAATGGTGCAAGGGCTTGTAAGTGCCAACCAGAGACGGGTGTTTGCAAGGTTCCAGGCAAAGAAATATTTCGAGCAGATAATCAACGATGACAGAGCCTATGTAGAGCTCAAGGTCGAAGCAATTATTCAGAACATACATCTTCTGTTCCTCGAACTTCAGATATCGGAGAATGCTAAGGAAGTCATTGAAGACATAGAGGCGCATATGCACCTCATCTCCAATTTTGCAAAATGGGAGCACTCGGTGATCCTTGAAATCGAGCAGATGATTATCCAAGCGAAACTTGCACTGATCCAGAGGGAATTTGATGAATCTAGGAAAATCTTGGACGAAGCAAGGAAGATCACGGAGAAAGTTGAGATCAATTTCATGAGGGAAAGGGTGGAGAAGGAGATCTCACTTCTGGACGAGAATCTCAAGCTCTGGCATTCTGCACTGGACAAGAACCCCAAAATTAAAAGCTCGGTGGAGAACAACGAGATAGTCAATTATCTGCGGAAGATAGTGAAGTTGAATTTCTCATGACGATCCAGAAACTCAAAGGTAATGGCAGAATCACCTTTGTGGTGGCTCATGCATCGACCGAGACGCGTTATACCGAGAAGCACACACTTGTGCGTTTTCTGTTAAAATTTGGAGACGTCTGCGTCTTTGACCTACCGGGACACGGTGACGAGAGGATTGAGGACGGAGAGGTGATCAGTACAGGGGATATGCTCAGAAGATTCACCGAGACGATGGACACGTTTCCACGACCGTACATCTTCATCGGGTACAGCTTAGGTGCCCTCCTCGGTATCAAGTACCTGAGTACATTGGAGGACACGAACTACACAGCCCTCATGATCGG
Source organism: Candidatus Heimdallarchaeota archaeon (assembly GCA_027077875.1). Taxonomy (GTDB): domain Archaea; phylum Asgardarchaeota; class Heimdallarchaeia; order Heimdallarchaeales; family Kariarchaeaceae; genus S139-21. Next base: position 3,498 of record JALWRB010000221.1, on the reverse strand, counting down.
AGCGGGGTTAAGGGTCAGTGAGGAGTCGGCATACAGGATACGGATGTTCTTCGACGTCCGGAACTTCCAAGCCCCAAGTATTGCTAAATCGATGGAGAAGAAGCACGGAGTCCACTGGGAGAAGTTGATAGTCTCGATACAAAATGCAATTGTGGGTGAGGAGAACATCATGCCCTCGGAGGAGGAGATTACGAGGATCAGGCAGTCTCCAATCTATTTCCTACTCGCTAAGAAGGATCAGGCCTACGGAACAGACCAGATTCCTGTCGAGAAGGACAGAATATTTGTCGTGGACGGAAACCACTTCACCTACTTCCACCAGAAGGTGGCTTGGGATCAGACCAAAGACGTGCTTGAGCAACTAATTGACATCTACAGTAGGAATGTAGGGGAATGAAGACTTGATGAATTCAGAATAATGGACATAGTTGGCACGATTCAACAAGCCAGCATTTAGTTGTTCTCCACCTTTCAGTAACGACTTCTGGTAATCGTCTATTACTTGTTGCGAGAAACGTTCTAGACCTCTTGCTAGGGACGGAGAGTAGGAGGAACAGATGACGACTATATAGAATCCAGTGTTGAGTAGAGGTCTGAGGAGAATCATACCGTTCTCAAAGGATATTAAGTTTATCCTACCCATACCCATAGTATTCTCACCGAATAATGAGATACTCTCGAGAAGAGAGGCTATATGGATTGGGTTCACATCATTCTGTGACCAATCGTAAGAGTAGATCATATTCCCACTGCTCTTCTGGATTATCATCAGGCTCTGCATCTTGAAAGGCATGGAATAGAGAAGTTCAGGCCTCTTGGTAATGAAGTACGATGATACAAGAACTCCCAGTCCCATGGGAATGATCTGGACTCCAGGAATGATCCAATTTAGGTGGAAAGCATAGATGAGAAATGCCACAACGGTATACATGAAGATCCCGACAAGGTTACCTAATGCGTATTTCTTGAGATCACCAGAAGTATTCTTGTAGAGCATGATTCCATAGTATAGATAGGTCAGACTAATCCACCCTGTCATCATAAGGAAGCTGGTACGAAATGAACCCACTGCTCTTAGTGAGGTCTCACCGTTCGAATATATCAAGGAGTCCACATTCTCCGGGATGAATGCTGTGTAGATGTTGAAGACTGCTAAAGAAGCAGCCACTGCAATCCTGACAGAATTGATTCTATCCGTCATGATCTTTGACATGGATATCTCAAGAAAAAGCATCAAGGGGAAAACAGGTATAACCTTGGCTCTGAAGAGGAATTCGGATTGGAAGACTACAGATAATCCGTCTATGAAGACGATGAGATAAAGACTTGACCACGCGAACTGTAGGAATAGAAGGAGTTCATCGCGATATTTTCTCCACTCTATATTGTATAGAACTATACTTACCAGAAGAGGGAGGGAAGCTACAAGCTTCAGGATTGCCTCAAGGCCTACCATATATAAGTCACAGATTTCTACCATATTAAGCGTTCTCATTTGAGGAATCTTGAGAATAATCCGGTCTTACGCTTCTGGGTCAAGGAAGATTCAATTTTGTACGGAGCTTTTAGCTCTACTGTAGTGATGGTAAAACCCATCTTCTGCGATTCATCAGTCTCCATAAACCGGACAATCTCTTCAGACGTCATGGAACCAATCTCATCAAGAAATGCTTTGGGGTCTTCGGGTGTGTCATGCAGGTGTAACGTAACATCCTGCCCATCCTTGGACCTGGTCTGGAAGGTCTCCACACAGGGATATCTTTATCTGGATATTTGAAGATTGTTTTTGTCTAACAGTATCGGGAAAGACTTGTATATCTCAATGTAGTATAAACATTATGTCGTTGGAGAATCTCATCTCGGAGGGAAGGCTTGATGAAGCCGAGAAGAGATTGTCCCAGATGAAGAGAAAAACATTCCGAACAGATTACCTGAGGAACTTGATACTGAAGAAGAGAGGGATGCATTTTGAGCAGCTTCAGATGCTGGAGATTATGCTTGACCAGTACGGAGGCAATCCGATTTACAGGATAAAAATACTCATATCCAGAGGAAGTGCTTATTTCAATCTGGGAATGCTCACGGAAATGGAAGAGACCGTTGATTCATGTCTACATGAGATCTATAACAATCTGAATGATGAGAGCATTGACCTGTTTCCAAGAGTCCTACTGCTTCAAGGGATATTGACCTCTAAACGGGGAGATCAGCTCTCATCAATTGCATACTTTTTCAAAGCTGCCGAATTCTTTCTCGAACTTGGCGACCGAATGCACGCTGCCTTGGCACTGAACAATGCAGGGTACTCTAACGTTCTTCTCGGAAATATACCTGATAGTCTGGAATTTTACAGAAGAAGCGTGACCATTAATAGAAGGGAGAATAAGGTCGATCTGGGTCGAACATACGCTAACATGGGATTGGCTTATCACTATATCTATGAGGATCAAAAGGCAATCAGATACCTCAAACTTGCAATCAAGACACTTGATCAAGTGAATCCAGTGGAGGCCTCACTCTCTGTTTTTAACCTCATATATGTCCATACAGATCTCAACGAGCTCGATGAAGCCAGATCACTCATGGAGAAGTTAGAGGGGTACGTCCAGATGTCTAGTAACCCCGTCATACCCGTGAGAATGGAGATGGCTCTGGCGATGATCGAGAGACGTGTGAACACATATAAGTCCCAGCTATCAGCTATTGAGAGGTTCAAGACGATCCTGGACAACCGATTCGCACTTCCATTGTACCACAAACTTGCAGGTGTTTTCATTTCGGAGATCCTCCTCGATGAGGCAATAAGGATGCGAAATGAACACCTCCTAGGTGAACTAATATGCTATATAGAAGGTGTGAGGAGAGTTGGGGAGAGGGAAGGATCACAGATCACCGTGGTCAACACCGAGATCATGCTTTCGAAGATATATTTCCTAATCCGAGACCTCAAGCTTGCAGTCAAGTACTCAAGGTATGCTATGAATTCTGTTAACGGACTAGGCTCTGAAAAACAAAAGAGAAGAGTGATCAGAGAGATCCGGATCCTCATGACTATAATCAGGGGATATAAAGATATGCGGGATGATGTGTGGCATCACATAGAGGTCCTACAGATCTCACAGAACCTCTGGGATATTAGACGAGATACCAGTACAGGAGCGAAGATTCTGGAGGAGCCAATTGTTCTAATCCTCTACGGGGAAAATGGGTTGATTCATGACAAGATTTCATTTACTGATAACATAGAGTTGGAAGAAAATATGATCTCTTCCATGTTACAAGCAATTAACCTCTTCTTCAAATCTGTTTTCCGCGAGGTCAGTGACATCCGTGAAATATCCAGTTATGGATTTAAGATACATTCACGAAACATGGGGAACCTGACAATCAGCTATATATTCAAAGGAAGATCCACAATGGTAGAATACAAACTGAAGCGAATAGTAGATATTCTCTACAACTACAATCGCAATAGATCTACGTATAAGGCCGTTAAGC
>JALWRB010000220.1 GCA_027077875.1 Candidatus Heimdallarchaeota archaeon | reverse complement strand
AGGGAGGCCTCTACTCCAAGCCTATGAAGAGCTAGAAGGATCCCGTCGGGAGAGGGTTTTGGTCTCTCCACGTCAGAGGACGAGACCATTACTTCAAAGTACCTTTCAAGTCCGACTGTTTCTATCACCTTCTCGAGACCGGGTCTTTCCTTCCCGGTGACAATTGCCTTGGGAATTCTGATGTCCCTAAGTAGAGACTCCACACCATGGTGAAATTTCAGATCACTGTAGGAGTGAGCAACTGAACGGAAATCATCCCTGAAAGATTCCCTAATAGCAGGAGGCAAGTCAAGGAGAAATTTCTTCAGGGGTTGCCCGAACTTGCCAAAGATCTTTTCGTCGCCGGGGTAAGGAAGATTGTGCTTTCTGTATGCATACCTGAATCCCTCAAGGAGAAGATCCGAATTGTCGATTAATGTACCATCTAGGTCGAAGATCACAGCAGGCACAATCTTACACCTTCTATGACCTTGATAAGTACCCCCTTTGATTCTAGAAGTAGTCGTCTATCCCCCGGTTCTGGAGTTTAGTCCGTTCGATCTCCTCTTGTAGTAATTCTATGTACCTTTGATGGAGGTCCTTTCCAATTGTTAGCACCGTGAACTCGATCCTTTCTTTCTCCAAGGTATAGTACTTTCCAGTGCCTGGGAGGTACCCGATGACGAGGTTGTCGTCCTTCCATACAACTCCGTTGGCCGCATCCTTTACGAGTTTGATATAGTTGTCGAGGTCAGGCTTCACAACAGGTCTGTAGAGTTCATCAGGGATGAAGTATAGATCCTTCTTACGGGTGCTTTTTGGCGGTAATTTGTAGAAACGGACTCCAAGGAGACAGGCGACCTCTATCGGTTGTTCTGGGATCCCCTCTGTCTCCCGGAAAATCCTCCGTAACACCTCCTCGTCCTCGCTGGATGGATTCACCCCTCGAATTCCCCTACTTGTTCGATACACCCGAACTCGTTTTTTTGCAAGTGGTCTTACGAAAGCGGTGAAACGATAGACCTCGGATGGAGCTCCGAGGTTGATTCTTGACATAGTTATCTAATGAAACATGGATTTTATGAGGACTTCGGAAGAGCCCCCTATCAGTAAAAATGGTAAAACTGTTCTTCACAAGTCTTAAATTCTTCAAATCCAATGCATGATTGGACTGATTATATTGACAACTGATTCTCTCCCTCTTTTGGTTCAGACACTAGAAGACGTCCTAGACTTGATCAAAGACAATGTGGAGAGAAACTCATCATCTGTTAAGCTGAAGATTCTTCTCAATCAGCAGCTCTCGATCATGACCGAGAGTGTCAACGATTTTATAAGTAATCTCAATCAGACATCAGACGAGAAGATTGAGATTATCGTCCAGTCCCTCACACTCCTTACAAAGATCATAAATGCTATTCCGAACACATCGGAACTCTCCAACGCTAGGTATGAGTTTATCACCCTTTCAAATTTCGTTCGGATGAGCTTGGCTAATTACAGCGCTGATTCAGGAAGAGCGAATGTAATCTCCTCCGCAAGTCTCCTCAGTCAGCTCCTTGTGGGGGACATCCCCCATATTGACAAACTTGAGAGACTACCAAGCCTTGATGAGTACACTCACTTCAAGGAGAATTATTTTTCGGTATATAATACACTTCAAAGTACGATGGCCTTCTACAACTCTTTACTCCAGTCTCTGAACCTCTTGAGAAGGGATTCTGTAGTTAAGTGGTTCAATGAAGTCCTTTGGCATGGGAAATTGATTATTGAACACTATAAGCAATACCCACTTCGTGACATTCTGGAGAGGAGATTGATCCGAAACTGGAAGAACTTCTATAACAACCTGTTTACCATGACAGTCCCACTGATAGAGACTCTGTTCACTGTTCATGAGGTTTTTGTGAAGTTTGGAGGGAACTGGCCCGACGAGATCAACGATTACGACCTCATAAGGGTACGGAATGCAGAAGGATTGATAGAGCTCTCCAATTCACTGAAGACAACGATACAGGAGACCATCGAAATACTTGATGACGCGTACAAACAGAAGTTGATAAATCTAAATGATTTCCATCGAAATCATCCGAACTTCTCTATTGTCACGGACTCACTAAAGGAGATTGATTCCCTAATACTGGAGGTACAACTCCATCAGGAAGGGGTAAAGAGCATCACCATCGACAGGCTCCAGCATTTCTTAGATTCCATCGAAGAAATCCTGAATTCATATATTGAGTACGGTGGGGGCTATGAAGCGATCAGAGAGAATTTCCTGATTGACCAGATTGTCTCTTTCCTGAGCTATCTTCTTCCTTACCATGCAGTGCTTTCAGCGAAGAGAAATTCTATCAAAGATTATGAGAGCTATTTATACAAACACTCGAAGATCATCAATTTCATCGGTTTTGAAGACGGCTCTACCTTCCACTTCAAGAAAATCTTAGCTAAGGTCTATGTCTACAGCAGAACAAATGGTGTCCTTGATGTCAAAGAGACGATCGACGAGCTTCTTGAGCTCAAAGATTACCTTGGTCTCAAGCCTCGGGAACAGTTGATGACACTTGTCCTTCTCATCATTCTTGCAAAGGCAGGTACACATCAAATAGATGAGAAGGAGTTGATTGACGACATCACCTCACACGTCTTCTTCGCGGATTCGCACATACATATCAAGGAGGAATTCATGACCTACATCAACTGGCTGTGTGAGAAGGAACCGAAGATGAATCCCACGATCAAGAAACTATTGTACAGACAGGAATACAGGACGTACGACATTATCACACTATTAATTCCTGATTTCAAGGGAATTCTGGGTTCAGAAACAGAGATCCAGTACATCCCGTTCAACCGGGAGCTGGATGGAATATATTAACCAAGAACTGGATACTTAGAAGAGTTCACCGTGTTCGAGGATATGCTCTTGACCCTTGTTCAGCACGTAGTCGTGGATAATTGGGGCCACCTTCTTAGCAGCAGCGATTGCTTCAATAGCGGTCTTAGGTCCAGAGACGTTGTCCCCCGCTGCGAACACACCAGGTATGTTCGTCATGTAGGTCTCGGGATCGACCTCGAGTGTGTGCCACCTTGAAATCTCCAGATTATCTTTCTGAAGTTCCTCGTACTCGGGCTCCTGCGAGATCGCCTGAATTATGGTGTCACACTCTTCGATGTACTCGGATCCCTCTATTGGCACAGGCCTTCTCCTGCCACTTTCGTCAGGTTCTCCGAGCTCCATCTTGATCAGTTTTACACCAGTCACCTTTCCGTCCTTGCCAATGATCTCCACAGGGTTTGTGAGGAAGTTGATTGGAACTTCCTCTTCAAGGGTCTCCTTGATTTCCTGCTTTGTGGCTGGCATCTCCTCAAGTGTTCTCCTATAGACAATCTGTGCATCAGACCCAAGCCTTCTAGCTACACGTACTGCGTCAATTGCTACGTCACCCCCTCCAACAACGACGACCTTGTTACCGATGAGGTTCTTCTGTCCGTAGGCTACCTTTCTCAGGAAGTCGATAGCATGCATTGATCCCTCAAGCTCTTCTCCGGGAATACCCATATATTTCGGTTTGTGAGCGCCATGTGCGATGAACACTGCATCGTACCCTGCCTCGTAGAGATCTTTATAGTTGAAATCCCGCCCGTATGCCTTTCTCTCAACAAAGGTAATTCCTACATTCTCCAGATCCCTGATCTCCCGGTGAAGGAGCTTGTTACTTAATCTGTACTCGGGGATACCAACCGCTAGCATACCTCCCAACATCCTCTTCTCGAAGATTGTCACCTCGTCTCCAAGCTTGGCTAGTTCGTACCCTGCTGTTAGACCAGCAGGCCCTGATCCGATTATTGCGATCTTTTTACCTGTCTTGGGAGCAGTATGATAGAATGAGTCAGGCTTGTCAAAATTATCCGCTAGGAACCTCTTGATATTGAGAATCTCTATTGGATCTCCCTTCTTTCCTGCAATGCATGAGTCCTGGCAAAATGCTGGGCAGATTCGATTGAAAGAGCTGGGGAAACAGTAGAAGGAGTCGACCATCTCCGCGGCCTTCTCGAACTCCCCCTCTCTGACATGGACAAGCATGTTTCTGACGTCAAAATGGGCTGGGCATGCCTCCACGCACTTTGGCTTCCTACACTCGTAGCATCTTTCTGCTTCAAGGACTATCTCTTCAGTAGTGAGGTAGCCCAGATTAACCTCCATGAAATTGTCGATTCTATCACTGACGGGGGTATGATGTGGCTCAATTCGAGTTCTGCTTCTTTTCTTCCTCGGGGGTCTCTTTGATTCTGTAGTAATTGACATATATCCTCACCAAATTGGTCAAAAGTATAGAGTCTATCCAGTATTTAATACTCTTCGATGTATTTTTGCCAAACGTTTTCTAAATTTAGTATGCAATTACCTACGTCTGAAATATGGACAAAATAATATAATTTATGCAGGAATTAAGGGAATGTCCAACAGTTCTCAAGGCACTACGAATCCTTCCGTAATCCCCATGAGCAATTGCAAGACTTTCAAACCAAGACATGGCAATCGATAAGGAGTATGAACAGAATGGAAAATAATCTACAATTATGGCACATGCATCCATGATAAAACGTACTACCTCAACCGATTACATCACCCATGAGTTCGAGTATCGAAAACCACACACTTTAGAGACATCATACTATTTGATACTCAAATAAGGTAGCAAGACAAAGGTTATCTCCATCTAGAAAAATATCGGTTCATGCCCATAGTATCTGCTTATGTCCTCCCACATGGAGCATTAGTTCTCGATCCTAAAGACGAAGAGTCCTCGAGGTTGTCACATGCAATGAAAGCAGTTGCGAAGGAGATCAGGTCTCTAAACCCAGACTATATTTTTCTGTCGACTCCCCATGGTATTGCGAATACCCATGACTTTTGTCTCTACCAAGGAAATGAAGCTGAAGGATCTGCAGAATGGGAAGACGAGTACACCGACTACAGGGTCAGTCTAAGGTTAGCAGGTGATCTTACCAATGACCTCATTGACTCATTATCTGTCAACAACTCTGTAAGTGGAATACTCTGCTTTGGGGGGAGTTCACCATTCCAGCTCAGGTGGGGGGAAGTTATCCCCCTCTGGTTCCTTTACAAAGAGTACAACGAGAAGTTACCTCCAACATGCATACTGTCACAACCCAGCCGTAGGTACACTGAAGCTCCCCAGATGGTGACGGAATTGAAAAGACTAGGAAAGAACATCAACCGATACTTCGAGAGAAGTGAGAAGAGAGTAGTGGTTATCATAAGTGGTGACCTCGCTCATACACATCAGGAGACAGGACCTTATGGTTATTCAGAAGATGCCGAGAAGTTCGATGCCAGTTTCTCACGATGGGTAGAGGGAGAGAGCGATGCCTTCTTCGAGATGATTAGTCTGACAAACACTGCACTTAGTTGTGGGTTCACAGGGATCATGATGCTCCAAGGTATCCTAGAGGACAAGGAGGTAAAGGAGAGGGTCCTTCTTGAGAACCTGCACCCAACGTATTACGGTATGCCTGTAGCTAAATTTTTATTTTAGCTGAAGAAGTTTTGTAACCTTCTCAGCGATACCT
>JALWRB010000219.1 GCA_027077875.1 Candidatus Heimdallarchaeota archaeon | reverse complement strand
TTTACCGTGATCCCATGAGGGTGCTGTGCGAGCACCTCAATGATTTTGTACTTAGGGTTGTAGAATAGGATCTTCTCCAGTAGGTCAATCTCTCGTCGTATTTTCTCATACTGTTGTCTGAGCTGGTACACCTCGTTGAGTATCCTGTAGCGTGATGCCCGATTAAGTTCCAGATCCTCCTTGAGGATATCTATGAGTTCCTCCCTCGCCATGATGTTAGCCTCCTGTCGGATGATCTCCTGACCAAAGAGCATCTTTGGATCCTGCTTGGGTGCGTCGGGTTCCTGATCAAGATCATAGCCAAGGATGAGCTCGAGCATGTTATTGCTCTTTGGATCGTTGAGGTACAGCACCTTGAGTTGTGATAGAATGAGGTCGGAGTCGGTGTGGAGGTTCTTGATCTCACCCAGCATGAGTTGTGAGATCTCGGACGAGTAGTCACCATAGGTCGCCATAGCGATCTTCTTGAGCAGGTTGAATCTCTCGTAGGACTGCTCCCGCAGTAGGCGATTGCCTTCTCTCACCAGCTGAACCATACGATTGATACTCGTAGAAGATAGTGGCGAATCCTCGGTGCCGCTCTCCGAAGAGTTCATTATTCTATATGGACTTTCAAGCGTATAAAAGATTAACTAGATGAATCGTCGTAATTGGCAGTCGAATGTCAGCTACCGACGAATTTTAAACGGAGAGACTCTGAAAATGATTAACGATGAAACTCTTCCAAGGAATCCTCGTCAGCTGCAATAGACACCTAGAACGGGCGTGTATCGCGGAGATCAACTATACACTCATCCAAAAACTGGGTCTAAAGAAATCGGATATCAGGTCACACCTGACCGGGATTTCAGGTCTGGTCAATATAGAGTTAAAGGAACTTGACCCCACACCAGTTGTAAAGCAGATGGCTGAGCTCGAGAGGGAAGAGGAATACTACGTGCACACCCTGAAGATCAAACCGGTTCAGAAGAGCATTACTTCTGATTATGAGGAAATGAAAGAGCTAATCCCTGATCTCGTAAAGGACAAGCAGGGTAGTTATAGGATCACTATTACCAAGAGACATACCTCGATGAAGAAAGACATTCTCATCGATGCAGCCGCATCGGTGATTGACCACCCTGTCGATCTTAGCAATTATGACTGGGAGCTTCTGATCGAAATCATAGGGGATAGAATGGGTTTAAGTGCTGTTGACCGGGGAACAGTTTACTCCACAAAGAAGGCATTTGAGGAGAAATCACAGGACAACTGGTTCCTTGACGACTAGAAAAATTCGAGGAATGAACTGCAATTCTCTATTGTAAAAAACTTCTTATGTGTTGAGTAGGTATCTACTTGCAGGATCTAGAACCCAAGTTCTTTCTTGAGTTTGGCCTCGAGGTCAGTTGCCCTCTTCTCTAGATCCTCGAACTGGTTCTTCATCGATTTCACACGGACCTCAAGAAGCTCCTTTTCCTCCATCAGTTTCTCACGGGTCTTTGGAACTTCGGTCTTGTAGAAAAGTTGACCAGAGAGCCTGTAGATCTCGGTGTCATCCGAGAGTTCTTTAATAGCCTCGATCGCTTTCGTCGTGTCAGCTAAGGTGGCCTCCATCTGCATTTTGTTCTGCTGGAGGATCTGCAGGTTCTGGGACATGATCTGCAGTTGCTTCAACTCCTCCTGCTGCTTGGGAGAAATATCTCTTGACATAATTCGGCTTGCACACTACTCAAGATAAGTGTATCTCAACAGAACAATCAGACAACTACGTCCGCAACCTCAACACAGGTCTTGAGGATACGGAACACGGAGTTGGAAAATGCCCTGAGCATCACCAAGTCCTTGGCCTCGATCTCGATCTTCACGGTGTGGTCGATGGTTGTGACTCGGAAGTTCGCCCGATCGGTGCGGCTCTCCTCCGATTCTATCTGCAAATTTCGGAAGACAGCGGATCTGACGTCTTCATCTTCCAGCTCAATCGTATAGACGACTGTGTGCATATATCTACCTATGCTGGTGGGTTCTTAAGCAGTAACAAAGAGTAAAATATCTACGTAATTTCCGAAGGGTCAAGTAGAATGCTAACTCTGTGAGATTAAGGAGATTGAAGATGGTAAGGAGACGGACGGAAAACACATCAAACTGCCCTACAAGATCATAGTACACTCCATCACCAAACAGATTCACAACTGGTTTAGCGGTTCCATTCAGATAGAACAATCCAGTTGTCTCAAATTTCTCCGCTTCAAGATATCCAGGAGGATAGTCGAATAGGTTGATCCAAGCTAGAAAGAGGAAGTTATTATTTGACCGCCCAAAATTTAGAATAGTATTCAGGTATGTGCTCTGGTAACTTAGATCCTCCTCCTCGAATGCAGCTACTCCCGTCTCTACGATTGCCCATTTATCAGTCGAGGAAAGCGAGAGATAGAATTTGAGCTTTTCCATTATACGGTCTGGCGATGGACGACCAAGGATACCATCGTAGGTCGACAACCCGAAAACATCATAGCTCCCTGACATGCTTAGTGTGAAGTTAACAGAGAGATCATCTTCGATTTCGGTGCCCTCGAAAATAAGTGTCAAACCGGTTATTCCCAGTATCTCAATCCCGTCAAATTCTTGTAATTGACGTACCCTAGAGTAGACCTCGTGGACGAAGTTAAGGAACTCAGATGGGTTCCTTTCGCGGTAGAAAAAGTTAGGTTCATTGCTGAATGCAAGATATGAGATATCGTATCTAGTAACCAACAACTTCAGGAAGGAGATATATCTCTCAATCACCCGAGTGTCATTCAGCGGCAGATCATGTAGATCCTCGGGTACGAGGAGATCAAGCGTATTGATAGGCCCGATGGAGATCGAGACTCTCATCCCCCGATAACGTAGTGAGGCTATCCAATGGTCAAGTACCAGCCAGTTGTAAACACCTTCAGTGATCTCAACGTTTCCCCATAGATATTGCCTGTGCTCAAGGGTTGCTCCAATAGAGCTGGCTATATCGTATCCCCTGTCAGAATAGAGACCGTTTGCATCAGGGGAGTTAATCCACGCAACCGCCCATTCAAAATCACCAGATGTAGATGTGGTACTCAGGACATATGCTCCAGAAAAGTTGGCAACAAGGATCAGGACAAGTACAGCTAGTGGTTTCATCTTTTTGAATTCACCACGAGCATAGCTAGAGCAAGCACCCCGACAGTCAGAAATTCAAATGCCTCTTGGACGAAGTCCAATTGTACGAGGTAGAGCTCAAGGAAAAAACCCAATGAGCCACCGATAGGTACAATCCGGTAATCATCCGTTCCTTGCTTGGGGATAAGAGCCAATGAAACAAATAATCCGAGGATGATCAGGAGACTGCCGAAGAAAGGTAGTAGTCTTAGAAGCTTAGCGACACCCAGAGAGAAGAAAAATAGGGTTGTTGTTCCGTAAAATTGTCGGTGCGTGATCATATTCTATTCAGCGAAATAATCGTTAAAAAATTTTCTCAGCCCGTTAGTACCGGCTCTGAACCAGATAATGTACAACATGGACTAGTTAAAGAAATGGTAGGAAATTAGATGAATGTAGGATTAAATGTGAAGCCTGTCGGATGTATCACAGTCCGAAGAGGTTTGCCACACCAGGGTTCAGCTCTGCGAGCCTTTCCTTAGCGAGGATCTCGTAGTACTGCCTGATAATACCAGTGGTAAGTAGAATACCAGTACCACTACCTATTGCTCCCATGAAGTCTGCTAGAGCAGCCAGTAGTCCAATGAAAATACCACCTAGGAAGGCAGCATAGGGGATGTACTGCTGGAGATATTTCTCGATGATTACCTCATTCCTCCTGAAACCTGGAATCTGCATGTCTGCGTCGATGAGCTGCCTCGCTACATCACGGGAGGACATACCTGCAGTCTCAACCCAGATCATCGCAAAGATGGTACTGAACACTACCATGAGAATAAGGTAACCCATCGCTTGTATTGGTTGATCTACAACGCTCTGGATTCCTCGTGGTGGGGTCGTATAAGAAGCGAGTCCATCGACGGGAACCTGTTGATTACTCCCCTCAGGGGTCTCCCAGACTCCGAAGAAACGTGTTATAGTACCCATAGTACCGGGGTCATTCTCGTAGTTGCTCCTCAGAAGGTTGCTAATCAGGTAAACATTGGCAAATAGTGCTGAGACCAGAATGACAGGGATGTTTGACACATAGAGGAACTTGATGGGGTACCTTGCAGGCATTCTGTGGTCAGCGTGCTGCACGGGGATCTCGATCCTCATTGACTCGAAATAGATCACGACTGCGAATACCAATATCGTGGCAAAGAGATTGAACATATCCGAGGAGTTGTTTACCTCTGGATGCCACAGACCTTGGTAGATATTGTTCCTTGCGATGGATTGCACGAAGAACAAGATTGCGCCAGCGGGATATGAACATTCAGATCCAGCATTAGTAACGTTCGGACAAGCATTCACCGTAGAGATATCGAATGAACCTCTAACAACCCTGAAACTTACAGAGGCTGCGATGAACAATGAAATACCTGATCCAAGACCGTATCCCTTCTGCACAATTTCATCCAAGAGCATGATTGCAGCACCGGCCATCGTCAACTGAAGGATCACAATCGCTTGGGTCTCTAGACTATTCTGAATCTCGGTACCGTATGCACCACCAGCGATGTAGGCAATCGCCTCGAAGATGGTCATCAGTATAGCCATGAGCTTCTGTGCACCAGTATATAGTAGCTTATCATCGGGGTCGTTGAAATCGACCTTTATGATCTTTGAACCGACCAAGAGCTGTAGGATCATTCCAGCAGTGACTATGGGGCCGATACCGAGTTCGGCAAGTGATCCTCTTTGAGACGCAAGTATGGCTCGGAGAGCAAAGAACGGATCCGGTTGATTGGTATCCTGGGTAATACCTGCTACAGGTATGTTCAACATCATCAGATACAAGATGAGAGCCGCGAAGGTAAAACCGACCTTCTTGTTGAAGGACGGAGTCTTCTCGGGTTTCTTCACCTCAAATACTAAGCCGATAAACGGCTTAAACATTCGTAGGAATAAGCTAGTCATAATTAGTCACCGCGGAGCTGAGTTTTTCTCAGCGAGTTATTGTTAAGTTGTGGAGAATTCATGCGTTATTAAATCTAAGCTTGTGTGGCTGACGCGAAAGGTAATAGTATTGGGGATAGTGAAGCGTCGGGAAGCTTGTATGAGAAGAGTTCAGTAAAGTCTAGTGCAGTATTCCAAGCATACCGTTAGAATACTCGGGAATTATTTCTGTTCTGTCAATATCCAGACAGTATGGAATGTCTTTCTGGATCCTCAGCAAGCGAGGACTGGACACCTGCTTCCATACCGTTGTTTCGAAATTCTCGACGGAGGAGAACAGTTCGCCATCATATCGATACCCAATTCTATCAAGGATCTGAGAGGCGATAAGCTCGGCTGTCAACTGGTCCTCTGGAGATCTGACCCTCGAACCATTCCTCATGGTTCCCATTGCGACAATGCTGACGTCAAGACCATTATCGAGAGTGGAAAGGGAGTAGTGAACGACTGCACTGAGATTCCTAGGGCTGGCGACAATCACCTGCTGTGCCCTCT
>JALWRB010000218.1 GCA_027077875.1 Candidatus Heimdallarchaeota archaeon | reverse complement strand
TGACTTATATAGGATCACACGTATACTCATTATGTGTTAAAACTCCTTTCTCTACAAGGTCTGAGGAAATCGCTTGAGATAGAGTATCCAGTGACTCTTGTCATCGAAGAGAGAGGGAACTCCATATATCTGGATCTCATCATGGTCGATGAGAACAAGAGGAGGAGAGGATACGGAACTCAGGTCATGAACAGGATCGTGGACTACGCAGACAGGAACAGGATGTATATCTACCTGACCCCCTCTGGAGACTACGGAAGCAATGTCAGAAGGTTAAAGAAATTCTACAAGAGGTTCAGCTTCAAGAAGACCAAGAACAGAATGTTCGGGATGGTCAGGGAACCTTCAAAATCGTATCTGAGCTATTGGCAGTAGCATATTTGACAGTAGCATATTTGACAGTAGCAAACTCACTAGCTATACTAGGACCAGCTATACTAGGACATCTGAAGCTATTGCTTGAATCGAAGATCAGTTGAAACTGGGCAGATCTAATTAGCGAAGACGTTTAATCCGAAGCGATTGCCTCGATTCCTTGGTGTGCATAGTAGGTCTGGTAGAGCTCCGTGTATTTTCCGTTCAACGCCATGAGCTCATCGTGAGTACCTACCTCCACTGCCTCTCCGTCATCCATGACCACAATCTGATCTACATCTCTGATTGTGGAGAGTCGATGGGCAATGACGAGGGTTGTTCGTCCGTCGAAAAGCTTCTGCTGTGCGAGTTGAACGAGGCTCTCAGTGTACGCATCGAGACGGCTAGTTGCCTCATCGAGAATCAGGATCTTAGGATTCTTGAGCATTGTACGTGCGATTGTGATCATCTGACGCTGACCCGCTGACAAAGACTTCCCGCTTTCAGTTAGCTGGGTCTGGTAACCATCGGGTAGGGCATCGATAAACTCATCCGCACCTACCATCGAGGCGATTTCGTAGACCTCCTCATCAGTGGCATCGGGTCTTCCATACCTGATGTTGTCCATAACTGTACCGACAAAGAGGTACGGCTCTTGTGAGACTAGACTTACTGTATCATAGAGTGATTCTAGTGTGATATCTCTCAGATCCTGACCATCAATAAGAACCGAACCACTAGATGGGTCATAGAACCGAAGTAGTAGCTTCGTCACTGTAGATTTTCCTGCTCCTGTGTGTCCAATCAGAGCAGTTTTCTTACCAGCTGGTATCTTGAAGCTCACCCTCTTCAGAACTTGGACATTCTCGATCTTTCCGTTCTCACCCTTGCTTTTCATGTGCGGAGCTCCACCCATCATCCCCGGGGACTCGATCTTTCTTGTCTTGTAGCTGAACGTGACATCGACAAGCTCCACTTTCCCACCCTTGAATTCTAGTGGTTTCGCATCAGGTGAATTCCCGACTGCTGGTCGTGAGTACAGGATGTCAGTCACCCTATCCAATGCTGCTAGCGATGCTTGGAGGTTGGTGATGTTGTTGGAGAGAGCAAGAATTGGTGAGAGGAATCGCCTGACCATAACTGTACCGAGGTAGATAGCTCCTATCGTAACCAACCCCTGCTCGTAAAGCATACCACCCGAGTAGACCACCAAAGCGATCATTATCATCGAGACCAGAGTGATTGAGGGGAATATCATTGTCATCATGGCACCGAGTTGCTTGAAGTACTCGTAGGTCTCATTGTTCAATTTCCTAATCTCTGAGCTTGTACGCTCTTCCTGATTGAATGACTTGGCGATTGACACTCCCGAGAGGTTCTCCGCAAGCTTGCCGCTGACCCTCCCCATTGACGACCTGACCTTCAACATCCTTACCTTGCCCTTGCTGGAGATCACCGTGGTTATGACCATCGCTGTAGGAATGGCTAGTAAGGAGATCAGCCCGAACCAATAAGATATTGAAAAGAGTACGCCAAGTGTGGCGAAAGCCACGAGAAGGTTTGTGACACTGGTCGTGAAGACATTCAGCCCAGTTGTGATCTCTTGGGTATCGTTGACGACCCTTGATGTTATGTTACCAGACTGGATCTGCGAGTGGTAGCTGAAGTCTGCTTCTACAAGCTTCTCGAATGTATCAGACCTGAGATCGTGGACAAGCTCGTTCTGAACCGAGGCCATCACCCATGTCACAAGTGACTGGGTCACCCATCCGAGCACTGCGAGACCTAGATAGAAGACCACCAGCAGGGTGATTGTATCGAACGTGGCATTGTCTATGAGCAGGTTGATGGCATCCTGCACGATGATGGGTTGGTAGGTAACCGCCGCGGTATAGAACAGCGTAAGAAATGCGACCAAGGCTACCGAGTACTTGAACTTTGAGAGATAGCGCCAAAGGACTCTGAGGAGTTCAGACGATTTCCTCGTTCTGGTCTTGTCCGCGAAGAGGGATGAGTGCCTTGACATTAGCTCACACCTCCTTTAATGAGCTGCTCGGATTCGGGCAGTAACTCGAAAATCTTTTGGTATTCAGTACTTGTTTCTAGGAGCTTTTCGTGAGTACCAATTGCTATGATCTCCCCGCGCTTAAGCAGGATGATCAAGTCGGCTTTCACAAGTGTGTTGAGCCTTTGTGTGACGGTAATTGTCATCCTGTCCTTACTCAGATTGTCCAGCGCCTTCCTCAGCAATTCTTCCGTCTTGCTGTCAAGTGCCGAAGCACTGTCGTCAAGGAGGAGAATATCTGGATCGGCAAGAATCGCCCTAGCGATGGCCAGACGTTGCCTCTGTCCCCCTGACAGATCTACTCCCCTCTCCCCTATCAGTGTATCGAGACCTTCTGGGAGATCTGAGATGAACTCCATCGCCTGAGCTGCCACTGCTGCCTGAAGGATCTCTTCGTAGGTTGCGCTGGGCTTGGCAAACGAAATGTTGTCCCGTATCTTCCCGGAGAATAGGAACACCTCCTGCTCTACCCTACTGACGTGTTGCCTCACGATGTGCGGGGGAATATTCTTGAAAGGCACACCCGAGATAAGAATCTCTCCCTTGGATGGAAGGTATAGCTGTAGAAGAAGTTTAAGGAGGGTAGATTTACCACTTCCAGGACCCCCGATCACTGCCACCTTACTTCCAGAGGGTATCGTGAAATTGAGATTCTTGAGCGCGTACCTCCCGTTATTGTATGAGAACCAGACGTCCCTGAATTCGAGATCTCCCTCCCAGTCGATATCTGGGATCTCTGAGATCACGGGATCTGGGTAGGGATCCACCCAGTTCATCTTCTCCCAGATCCTGTTGGAATTGGTCAGGGCTGCATTGAGGAGGAGGAACATCTGGGGCATCATCATGGATGTGAGTTGAAGAGTGATAAGTAGTCCTAGGACTTGGATAACTGCTGATACCTCTAGCAACCCATTACTGACGTCGTAGAGGGTCCAACCGAAGAGTAGGGATGTTAGAATTAATATTGCGACATTCGGGAGGTAAAAAGCCGCCATTCTACCCTCAGTCTTTCCTAGGTTGGAATACTGCTCACTCGTATTTCTGAATCGCATGATCTCTCGGAGTGACGCTCTCATAGACCTTACCACCTCTATTCCCTTGAAGATCTCCTGTGACTCCTCTGTCATCACTCCTACGGTATTTGCAAGTTCAGTTCTGATGGGGATTATCCTCCGAGCCTGAAATATAGCCAGAATATAGTAGAGGACGAATCCGATAAACGCGACAACAGCCTTGTATATGTCGGTTGTGAGATAGATCGTGACTGTTATGATGAGAACTGAGAAGATATTGTTCATGATTTGACGGAGGGCAGGCATCACTCCCTGTCTCATCTGGGAGATCTCAGTCATACCCATAGAGAGCAATTTAGAGGAGTTATTCTCATCATGAAAGGTCAGACTGTGTGTCTGTATCCTGTCAAAGTACTCCTGACGGATGTCTCTCTCGAAGCTGAACCCCAATGTCACATAGGTATAGAGTCCTAAGAAGGAGATGACGTAGAAGAGAGCACCTGAGAGGACAATAGCGAAAATTATCAACATGAACCGTGAGGTGACCTCTCCTTGAACCAATAGCTCATCGAGGGCAGTTCCTACAAGAACTGCAGGGAGCATTGCGAAGAATGAGGACAGGATCATTGTCATAATTGCAAAAATAAGGGTAGGGACCTTCCTCGTGAAGAAGGAAAGAAAGAGAGTTGTCCCACTACTATAGGATGGTCCATCATATCCTTGGTATTCAACCCCGAGTGTTTTCATATAGGAACATATAGTTTTTTATGTGTTATAAGCGTAGTTTTTGGGTTAAAAGAGATTAGTCTTCTCCCACGGTAAATCAAGATCTTTCCGACCAAAGTGCCCATAGGTCGCAGTCTGTTTGTAGATGGGTCGTTTGAGATTCAGCTCCTTGATCATCATCCCTGGTCTGAGGTCAAAGTTGTCCAGAACCTTCTTCTCGATATCCTCGTCGGGGATCGAGCCCGTTCCAAGAGTGTCGACATTAAAGGAGAAGGGCTCTGCTACTCCGATTGAATAGGCTATTTGGACGTTGACTTCAGAGGCCAAGCCACTGGCTACAATGTTCTTCGCGATGTACCTCGCCGTGTATGACCCACTCCGGTCTACCTTAGACGGATCCTTGCCCGAGAATGCACCTCCTCCGTGATATCCTGCACCCCCATAGGTATCCACGATGATCTTCCTACCAGTGAGACCGGCGTCTCCGTGGGGTCCACCAATGACGAACTTACCCGTCCCATTGACGATGATCTCGGTCTCGCTGTCATAGTAGTCTCCGAGGACGGGTATGATTAGCTCCTCCATCAAATCTTCCTTTATCTTCTCTTGTGTCAGGTCTTCTGCGTGTTGTGCTGCGAGTACCACCTTCCGTGCAGTGGTAGGTTTACCGTCCACGTACTTGATCGCTACCTGGGATTTTCCGTCAGGACGTAAATAACTGAGCTTCCCCGACTTCCTCAGATTCGCCATACCCTTGGTCAACTCGTGGGCCAATGTTATAGGGACGGGCATCAACTCCTCGTTGTGGTCAACTGCGTACCCGAACATCAGCCCCTGATCTCCAGCTCCTTGATCTTCGTCAGAGGTTCTAACAACCCCCTGTGCAATGTCTACTGACTGCTCATGGATGACATTGATTACCGAGACGTCCTTGTAGTAGAACCCGATATCTGGGTAGGTGTATCCAATGTCCCTAACCGTGTCTCTGACAACCTTCTGGAGATTAACATACGAGTCAGTGTGAATCTCTCCTCCGATCAGCACTAATCCGGTTGTCACAAATGTCTCACAGGCTACACGAGAATTTGGATCCTGCTTCAACATCTCATCCAGCACTGCATCTGAGATTTGATCTGCTATCTTGTCTGGATGTCCCTCTGTCACAGATTCCGAGGTGAATATCTTCTTTCGTGCCATTATTTTCAACCTTTACTACTCGGATATTACAAGGAATAAATTAATTGTGCTTGTGCTTAGTATAAAGTTCCTCCCGTAAAACCATATCTGTCGAGACATCACCTACCTTTTCGAGGTACTTGTCAATTCTCCAATACCAGAATATCGCGAAGATGAAAGGCACAAAGGAATTGATTGCCAAGAAGAGTATCACTATCACACGAGGATCCGAGAGGTCGAACGGGTATACCGTCCACAAAAGTAC
>JALWRB010000217.1 GCA_027077875.1 Candidatus Heimdallarchaeota archaeon | reverse complement strand
GTGAGAAGTGAGGGTTCCTTTGAATTCTCTCCATACCTGTGGCTCGAGAAGACAAACCTGCCCTCACTGTTGAGCAGTTCCTTGACCCTGCTAAGCAGCGGTACGATTAGATCTTCTGGAAAGCTGGGGAATGTGTTCATCGGTAGCAGGATCACGTCGAACTTCCTCCCGAAATCATGCTGGAAAAAGTCCCCAGTCACGATATTCTGCTCCATGAGGTATTCGTCGAAGTCGCCAGAAAGGTACTCCTTCCTGTAGTCCTCGAAGTAGGGGCAGATCTCAATCCCGTGCAGATCGGTCTTGGGCAGGAGGGCTTTGAGCTTTCGCAATATTCTTCCATAGGCTGAACCTATCTCCAGGAGCGAATCAGGTGAAATCTTCTTGATCTGGTCGAGTTCCGGATCCTCACGGTTGGAGTGGGCCACCCTCCTCGACCAGTAGATGTCCGCCCAGAACTTGGACAGATGGTAGTTCTCATTGACTTGCCCTCCAATCCCCATCTTTTTCAGCTCGTCTAGTATCTCCACAGCGCAAGGAGACAGCATCCATTCATAAGCTTTTGGGGATATGGGGAGAATGAACATTCTTAAGGGTAACTGTGGATAGGGATTAAGTGAAAGAACGGCTCTCCCTGATCGCCCTCGCTACAGGGCTCCTTACCTTCGCATTCTACGACCTCGATATATCTCGGGCAGTTGTCTCGCAGGGTAACCCTTTTGGCCTCTTCTTCCAAGAATGGGGTGAGTTCCCCGGATACGTCCTCATTCTCTATTCCCTCTACGTCCAGTTGAGGTACTCGGACAGGTTATGGATCAAGGTCCTCATTGTCGCCCTGCTACCGCTGGTCGGTGCAGCCCTCTACTTCAGGTACAGGGAGTTCACGGATCTGTACGTCGGTCTCATTCTTGCTCTGGTCATATTGCTCCCGATATATCTCGCAAAGATCCCTGCCGATAAACTCAAGCTCGCCAGTGATAAGACTATCGCGGTGGCTCTTCTCGTACCACTCGCCTTCGTGCAGACGATCAAGCTTCTGTGGGGGAGAGTGCGGTTTAGGGATCTTGGTGGAGACTTCAGCAGATTCACCCCTTGGTATCTCCCACGGGGATACACGGGGAACTTCTCTTTCCCCTCGGGACACGCTGCAATGGGTGTGTTCCTCCTCACAATGAATTACTACTTCCAGAGGAAGGAGGTTCTCTGGGCTACTGTAGTCTGGGCAATAATGGTCGCGGTATCTCGGGTGATCATAGGTGCTCACTACGCCAGCGATGTCTGGGTATCATTCTTCACAGGTCTGCTGGTCTACTTCCATTTCGATGCAAGATCCTCATCAACTAATTCCGCGAAATAGGTATTGTGAAATACAATTGAAAAGAGGGGCTACTTACCCGTGACTCCCTATTGATTATGTCAGAATGCAGCCTTGACTCGAAAGATCGTATTGCTCTGCTCGGAATATTCACTAACTTCTGTGCAAATACTGCGGATTCATTTAACTTGGGATAAGCACATTGATTAGTCGGAATCTTCACGGTTCGGTAAATGAACTATCTTTCAATCAAGGAGAAGGATGGGAAAATCTCAGTGCAGAGAAGGGTTACCCTCGGAAATCGCGTATCTATGAGCCTACTCCCTGCTCTCGTCGCCATGGTTTTCACCTCTGTCATGCAGCTCATCTTCGGGTTTGGTGTGAATTTTGATATAATCCCCTACTCCTTCTGGATCCTCCCTACCCTCATTTTCTTTGTAGTGTTCTTCAGACCACTCTCGGGGGGACCTATCCTTCTGGATCCACAGAACAAGACAATCACTAGGAAGGGTGTCACAATCCAAGTTGGTCCAGATTCTGGGGTATACTTGACACGTCGCTTGACCTCGAGGTGGAGTAGAAGGAAGAATACCACTTCTTACATTTCCACGTGGACGATCTCTGTAGATGATCGCCCGATTTTTGTCACAAGGGTCATCATCCGATCAAGTCCCTACTCCACGGATAAGCTCTTCAACCAGCCGTGGGTTGATGCCCTTGCAGAGTATGTCGCCGAACAGATGGGTATCAAGCTTGTGGACCAAACCGGAATGGGTGCACATGTGAGAACCTCTGGAGAGACCGACCTGCCTCTCGGGGTATACCTCCGGCAGAATGAGCCAGAGCTCGAGGACTACAGCATCGAGAATCACTTCTCAAAAATTTACAGAATACGGAGAAATGGTGATGATCTGATTATCGCCCAGAATCGCATGTATTTCAACCTGTACTGGACTGCTATTTCCCTCTTCCTTATTCTTGTTATCTACTTGGTCCTCCTCTCCTCAAACTGGTTTGAACTAGCGGTGGTGGGAATCATCTTCTTCTTCACGTTCAATGGCTCCAGACGCCGGTTGGTCATCAAGATCCATGATTCGACTATGCGGGTCATGACCAAGGGAACATTCATCAAGATCAGCTCTACGATGATTCCTATGCAGGAAATCGAGCGAATGACTATATCCAAAATGTTTGCCAAAGAGTTGGCAGTAGAGCTGGTAAGTGACAGGAGGAGGTACATCATCATGGGCTCTCTTGACGAGGAGGAGGCTCAGGAATTGGAGTTCCTCCTAAAGATTGCCTTTGCCCAGACGTATACTGAGTGATTTAGGCCTCAATCTGGGGAGTAAGGTTGCGAGAGTCACAGCAATTTTCTAGCTCGATCTTGGACTCCTTTCCACAACAGGGCTGGTGCTCACCCTTCCAGCATATCCATGTGTTTCCATCCTGAAGGGTCATCATCCTTCCACAGTGTGTGGGAGCAGTAAAGGTCGTATTGCAGTTTGTGCAGATATAGGAGCCTGAGAAGTTAGTTTTTAGGTCTACCATATGACTGAAATATTGTTGTATAATTTATACCTTTTGATATATCAAATATCGATATGTCCGAAATTGAGCAGGAACTTAGACTCCACTAATTAGAAAAGCTTGGCTCCACAGGATGTACAGTGGTATTTTGACTTGGTCAATGGAGCTTTACAAACAGGACAATTGTCATGTTCCTCAGTGGATAGTTTAGGCCGGAGTAGAATACGCGGGATACCATTTGAGAGATCGAGCTCCATATCCCATAGATTACCGTATTGTACAACCAATCCCAGCATCTCGGGAGGGAGGTACAAACTACCGTCGTCATTGATGATCAGTTCTCGGGACTCATCCAAATTGTAGATGTCGGAGTCCCCGGAGTGCTGACCGATGAACTTCCCGTCCTCGAGCTCAAGGCTACGGTCGCTATACGAAGCGACGTGCTGGCTGTGGGTGACGATGAAGAACGAGGTCTCCTGCTCCTTAAATAGGTCCTTAAAGATCCCCATCACTTGGTCGGTGTTCTCCAGATCCAGTGATCCGGTAGGCTCGTCTGCCAACACGACTTTGGGCTTGTTGGCCAGTGCCCTCGCAATCGCCACACGCTGCCTCTCTCCCCCGGACAACCTGTGCGGGAGGTCGTGCATCCGTGACTTCAGACCCAGCTCGGTCAGTACCTCTGTCGCCCTCTTCCGGGAGTCTCGGATGCTGTTGCCCGAGTACCTCAGTGTCTTGACCACATTGTCGAAAGCGGAGTACGATGGCAGGAGGTTACCCTCCTGAAAGACGAACCCCACGGTCTTCCGCCTGAATGGTACAAGATCGTCCTCACTTAACTTCGTGATCTCCAGACCCTCGTAGTTGACGGTTCCTGCGCTTGGGTACTGCAGTCCTCCAAGCACTCGGAGGAGTGTGCTTTTCCCAGCACCTGAGGTTCCAACCACGGAGACGAATTCTCCTCTTTTAAGCTCAAGATTAATCCCCTTGAGGGCCACAACATTCTGCGAGCCGTGCTTACCCTGGTAGATGGTAAACAGCCCTTTTGCTACTAACAGGTCCTCCATCTATACCACCCTCGTTGCCAGAGTAAGGTCCTGGTTGGCCGCGCTCCTGATGGAGACTAGTGTTGCAAGTATCATTCCCGCGAACGATATGAAAGCTACCCCTGACAGCTCCAGCCAGTTGATAATGACCAGTCGTGGGACATCGACGCTGGTTCCGAGAATACCTCCTAAGAAGCTGAAGACTCCGTTGAAAAGGTAACTTATACCGATACCAACAAGTGTTCCCCACACTGAGGCGGTAAACATCATCAGGGCATTTTCACCCAGTGCAAGCTTGTAGATCTGTGACCTTCTCGCTCCTATCGCTCTGAGTATGGCGAACTCCTTTCTCCTTCGGTCAATGATGATGGCAGAGAAGGCGAAAGCTGACACGACTGAAGCCGTGAGGCTGACGACGAAGTTCAATGAGAGAAGACCCGAGACCCCGTATCCCGTGACCCGTGAGTTCAGGTTGGGGAGCTCACCGAAGTATGAGCGGACGGTGTCTACTCCTTCAAGCTCGGAGAGTTTCTTGACCAGCTCCTTGGACTGTTCCTCAGAGATACTGTCCCTGAGGGTAGTGCGGAGGAGGTAGGTGGTAGTCTCCATAGATTGGCCCTGATAAGCATCTGCACTCTTCCCCTGACTTATGGCCACTGCCTCCTTGTACAGGGCCTCCGAGACGAGGAGGGAATCCGATACCCTGCCCGGGAGCTGTCTGACAAGGCCGAGGATCTCCACGTCTGTGATCTTCTTACTGTTGCCGTAGAGCGAGCCTATGATGGGCACTCTGATGTCGACCTTGTCCCCAACAGAGAGTCCCGTATCGAAATTGAACTCAAGTGGCACATAGATCCCCCTGCTATTCGTAGACAGCTTGGTTAGGGCATCAAGGGGGGATTCACCGACAAAGTTGTCTGGTTGCCAAAGGAGTGTTGGCTCCCCTGACTTAAGGTAGGATATCTCCTTCGACTCTTCGTAAGCAACCAAGTCGTAATTGGAGCTGAACACTCTCACTCCTACTCTCCCAATTCCTATCGCCTCTTCGATCTCTGGAAGTGCAGTGAGGTTTGTCTGGTAGCTACCCGGTTGGGAATAGACCACATTGGCATCCGCCCCAATCTCCCACTGAAGGTTCCGCAGGGCAACTCCCTCCTCTGTTGATCCCTGTATTGTTGACAGGGCCACGATTGACAGTGTGAGGATGATGATTATTGCTAGACGGTCGACCTCACCCCTCCTCCTTAGACCTGACTTGATGACCCTCTTGACGTCCTTGAACAGGGGGAGACTAAGGAAGGTCTTCTCGAGCTTGATCGGTACGAACTTGACCACCCTTGATCCGACGATTGAGCCGCCTATCCACAGCAGGAATGGGCTGAACAGGAAGATGAGTACTCTGTTAAGGGTGGAGATACCCGTCTCTATCCTGTTCATGTCGAGAATAACTAGTCCGATTCCCAGCAGACCAACACCGAAGAAGAGGTAGTCCAACTTCATACGCTTTATGAGACCCTCCTTCTTCCACTCCTGCCTTGCCACCCCTGTTGTAACTTCCTGCTCGATGAATGTCCGTCCCTTCCTGTGAATGGAGAAGAGCAGGAGGATGGAGATGAAGACAAATGGTGTAAAGAAAGCCCAGTCGTTGAAGTAGATGTACTCCGTAAACGGTCTAAGATCGCTGAACGAGATCTTCATGAAGCCGACCGAGGAGGTGAT
>JALWRB010000216.1 GCA_027077875.1 Candidatus Heimdallarchaeota archaeon | reverse complement strand
AGAATGGGCATTTCAGGAGTATGTTACAGCTGTAGTAGTGTGGATGTTGTAAACAATACAGTCACTAACTCCAATATAGGGATATTTGCGGGTCAGGGTTTCACCTCTGGAAATACACTATTTGACAATGAAGTGGGAATTTCCTTGAGTGTCCATAACGCAACTATATTCAACAATACCATGTCAAGCAACAACATCGGTATCGAGCTCAATACGGGTTACCAGTATAGTGCTATACCAAATTATGTGTACAACAACACCATAGAGGGAAATGCCCTAGGTGTACGTAGTCACTATACCACCAGGACATTCTTCACCAAAAACATGATCCGAATGAACAGCTACGGAGTGAACTTCACCTATAAGTTCTCAGATTTCGAGTTCTTAGAGAATACCGTCACAAATAATATAATTGGCGGTATGTCTCTTCCAGTCATCAGAGGATTTGTCCTGAAGAACAACACGGTTAACAGCAATGGAAACTACGACATGTGGCTGGGGTCTGAATCAGAGGCTGTCGTGATATTCCGTAATGATCTGGAAAACTCCACAATTATCGACGAGGGTGAGTCCAATATCTTCGAGATGAACTACTGGGGTCAACTTGCCCTTGACGATTCAGATTCCAATGGTGTGTACGACTCGAAGTACGGGCTGGATCCCCTTCCACTGGTCTCAAGAGACACAATCGTGACCGATGAATTTACCACTCCAGTCCTCTATACAGACAAGGAGTACCTGAAGAGCAGCGCGTACTTCTGGTTCGTACTCAATGTGAACGAGGACTATTCGGGTACACTGTCTTCGAGCTACGAATTCTCGGTTGACGGAGGGAACACGTGGATTCAAATGACTCCATCGGGGAATGTAGCATACATATCGACGCGTATGTATGAGGACCAGGAGATACTGGCCAGAGTTGTCCTAGACTCGGGAACGATGTCTAAGAACACCACTAGAACATATGAGATAAGGAACAGGGAGCTTTTTGGAGGGAGGATAACCTCTCCGTCCAGATCAGGAAGGTACTACAATACCCTGAATGTGACATGGTTTGCTGGATATGTGGACGGAAATCCACCAACTACAGTGACCTACAATCTATATTTCAGGGAGTACAGTCTCCCGGACGATCCATTCAGGCCAATAGCCATGAACATATCTGGCACCAGTTATGCTTGGGACATATCTGGATTGAAAAGGACTAGTTATACGATAATTCTGGAGACAGTCAGTGAGATCGGATCGGTCAATGACACCGTTGCTGGTTTCTGGGTTGAAGACCAACCCACTTCCAGTTCTACAACATCAGAGACCTCGTCACAAATTACCAACACCACCAGTTCTACCAGCTCACAGGTGGTGAATACCACCATTGGGACCTCAGATAATACGGAGACAGTTGCATCACCACTCCCCCTTAGCCCAGTAGTTGCAACGGTGTTCGTGATATGGATCATTAGACGGCGAGGCCCTAGGATAAGATAGCTGGTTATGCCATAGTCTGTCTTCCAGCTCAAGTGAACTGTTGATTCAGCTCCTCAACAGTGTAATCTTCCATTATTCTTACCCTATCCATGTACTCTGCAAAATCCTTCTCGAAGTCGGGTAGAAGATCACTGTCAATAAATATAAGCTCGGACCTCTTTGCCAGTCTCAAGGCCAAATTTCTGAAATCAGGGAGGACATCCCACCATTGACACTCCCTTGAACCTTGACGAATGACCTTGACCACTGCACCGAGGGTGTTTAGATGGCTTTTGGAGAAGGTGTCTCCATTCAGTTTCGATGAGGGTCTCTTCTCTAGGTCCACCTCCGTAGATAAGTGGACAACCATCACTGACATAGGATAGAGTTGTCAGCAATACATAAAAACTATTCTGGATAGAGGATAAGAGTTTAGGCACAGATCCTCAAAACATTGACAGTATGCCCAAACCCCTGACAAGCTAAACACAGAGATAGACAGAATCCTTAAGGTCACGTAGGAGTACGTACACATGTGTTCATTCTGGGAATAGGTGGCATATCTGGGAGTGGGAAGTCCACACTCGCCAAGATCATCGACGAGAGGATACCCGAGTCTAGGGTGATCAACTTCGACAACTACTACAAGCACAGACCCGAGCTCACACTTGAACAGCGGAGACTTGTGAACTACGATCATCCAGACTCGCTGGAGATTGACCGACTGCTCCGTGATTTGAGAAAGTTGCTCAAGGGGGAAGAGATAGATGTCCCCGTCTACGACTTCACACAGCACCTCAGGTCAGAGGAGACCATCACCATAAGACCTCCGAAGCTCCTCATCATCGAGGGCATATTTACCACGGTGGTCAGCGAGGTGAGGGCGCTCATGGACCTCATAATCTTCGTTGACGTGGACATCGAGACGGCAGTGGTACGCAGGGTAAGGAGGGACCTTACCGAGAGGGGGAGAGAGACTCTTCAGATCTGTGACCAGTTAGAGGCCACGGTCATCCCCGGGAGCAAGAATGTCATCGTGCCGTCGAAACGCAATGCAGACTTCGTGATCAGGGGAGACCGTCCCTATGAGAGGATTGTAGAATTTATCCTGCGGATGATACCAGATCTTTAGAACTTGCCCCTCTTGGACTGGTACTCCTTCATGACCTCCTGTACACGCTCGATGAGGATGACCGCGGGTATGTCCATGAGACCTATGACCGAGTGTCTTCCCCTTGCATTGGACCCCACGGGTTTGACCTTGTAGACGAGTATGCCCAGCCTGGACAATTCCTTTATGCAGTTGCGGTAGGTAGCTACACCAGGGGGCTTGACCTTGTTCTCGGCGCAGACAAGTTTGAAGACCTCGAAGGATTCATTGATGGTTGTGTATGAGGCAGCGCCTTTCTTGGAGAGAAGTCTGCCCACTGCTACCGCGGCTGCAAGCTCGTTGAACTTAAGGTCCCTGAATATGTCTGGTCGGAGCTCCGCGTAGATCTCGTTACGGGCCGCCCTGACGAACTCGGGAGTCACTACCTTCGCCCGCTTGGTATTGGCGATCATCCCCGCTCTGAGCATGATCTCGATACCGTGACGGGCATTTCCTGAATTGGCGCTCACATCGATGATCAGGTTGAGGACGTCATCGGGTAGTGCCTCGTGGTAGTATCCGAGTTTCCTTCTGTATTTCAGGATTGTCTCGATCTGTTCCCGGTCATAATTCTCCAGCTCCAACTTGTCCTGTATTCTCCCGGAGAGGTGTGTATCGAGCATGGTCATCCAGTCCGAGATTCGGGTGATGGCAATTGTCGAGAGCCTGCCGATCCCGGGGCCGAAGAGCTCGTTGATGTGGATGAGTCCGAGTATGTCCTCTGCTCTTAGCATACCTGCCTCGTCGATGATGAGCACCAGTCTCTTGTTCTCCCGGTCGAGCCGTGTGGCCAGCATCTCCATGAGTTCCTCGTCGCTGAATCCTCTTCCGTGCATGGCGAACTTCTCGTTTGCAAGCTTGCGCAGGATCGCGGTCTTGGTCCTGAAGGAGTGGCAGTTGACGTACTGTACCTCAAGCTGTATGTTCTGCTGTATGGCGTAGTCCGCAAGGTGATTGGTAATGAGCTTGGCAAGTGTGGTCTTCCCTACTCCCGCTTCTCCAATGATGGCGAAATTCACTGCGACAGAACGGTAGGGATCTAGCAGAATGCTCAGAGCCTCGACCATCCGGTTTGTCTCCTCCTCCCTGCAAGGCATCTCGGGGGGAACGAACTCGGGTGTCAGGGTGTACCTGTCCCTGAATACAGAATCTCCCGAGTAGTTGGCAAAAACATTAGTCATTCAAACAAGAATTTGTGCACTCCTTAATAACTTGATCGGAGGGTGAATTCCAAGTGAACTGCAAGTGATGGGAAAAAGCGCTTGAGGATTTGTATAGGATTTCAAATGAACTGCATCCCTAGGGATTCGTAAGTTTGACTAGGTTGTCTGTTACTAGAAAATTAAAAAGCTAGACAGGTTGCAGTACTATCGTGGCCATCGACACAGCAAATCTCAGCATCTTCGGAGTTGCAGGACTACCCGCCTCGGGGAAGGCTGTCTTCGCTGAAGTCTCGAAATCAATAGGCTACACCTCGGTTGTCATGGGAGACATCATCCGTGAAGAGTGCAAGAACAGGGGGCTGGAGGTCAACAGAGAAAATTCCAACAGAGTCATGATCGAGCTCAGGAAGGAGAGGGGGAAGGATGTCGTGGCGCTGATGACAATGGAGCGTGTCGAGAAGCTCTATGACGAGGGGGCAAGGAAGATTATCATCGACGGTCTGCGGTCTCTCACAGAGGTAGATCTCTTCAAAAGACGGTTCAGGAATTTTGAGGTCGTGGCAATTCACGCCAGTCCGAGGCAGAGACTTGACCGAGTGAAACTCCGAGGGAGGTTTGATGACGCGACGGGTCTAAGCTCCTTCAGGGAGAGGGACAAGGTGGAGCTCTCAGTCGGAATGGGTGAGGTCATCGCCACAGCCGACTACCTCATAGATTCGCCCGACGGTTTGGAGAGAGCTCGGGAGATATATTTATCCTTTTTAATGTACTACCAGAACATCATCTGATGACGCTTAATATCGTCTGTGAGTTGAGAGCGAATCCCACAGAGGACGAGGAAGTTCTGAGAACCGTCTTGAAAAAATTTGTACCCGGTGAGATCCGGGAGGATCTCAGATCCACTGGTAAGTACCTTTACCTCATGGCCGAGGGGATTGATGCACTTACCTTCTTCTCGGACTGGGTGAGGAACCAGAGTCTGCTTGACACGGTGCGCAACCGTTTCCTAAGGAACGTGGAGAACGAGACTCTGACCACGGTATACTTCAACAGGAACGCCGCTGTTCTCGACAGGCTGATCCTCCTTGACTTCGAGGACGATCCACCACTTGGACCGGTTATGTTGCAGATCATCGCATCAGATCCCACCGAGCTCATGAACGCCATCGACAGGATCACTCCATCGACCATAGAGGGAGAGGAGATGACCGACGAGCAGAAGAAGGAGTATTTCAGAAGACTGATGGAGAAGAAGAAGAGCAAGGAGAAGAGAAGGCAGAAAGCAAAGGACAGTGACGTCCTCGACCTCACATAGTCTTAATTCTTGAACTTTACAACGTACTGGAAGCCGTCCTTAGCTATCTTCGTCGGGTGGATCTCATTGGCAATCTTCAGCTCGTCCTTCACTTTGATGAACCGAGTGCCGATGTGAGTGAGGATAACAAGATCGACTCCTGCAAGCTTACCGATATTGGGCCCGTCTGTCGTGCATGAGTGCTCACGCTCAATCGCGGTCGTGTGCATGTCCGCGGGATAGGTAGCTTCGTGTATGAGCACATCAGCATCCTTGGAGAGATCGATAAGTTCTGGGTTGTACTTGGTGTCACCCGAGTAGACAATCCGTCTCCCTAACCGGGGCGGGCCGATGATGTCCTCGGGAGTGAAGACCTTCCCATCCTTCTCAACTGACTTGCCCTCCCGGATCAGTTTCTTGTCTTTATCGGAAAAGTTGTTCTCCTCGAGGAGCGTCTTGTCCCACTTACCGGGTCTACTGTCCTCCATCCAGAGGAAGCTCAGCGCATTGTTGAAGTGCAGGGCTTTTATCGCCTTGATCAGGTAGCCCTTTCCCTTGAAGAAGTCACCGTCCACCATCTCCACGAAGTTGATCTCATAAGACGGTTGCACGAATGTCGCGTGGAGGAGGAGCTTGACGTAGTCGGGGAAGCCCTGTGGCACGAGCAGGTTGACAGGCTCTTTCCGGTCGAGGAGTGACAGTGATGCCAGTAATCCTGCTAGACCTTGGTAGTGGTCAGGGTGTGGGTGGCTGATACAGATGGTGATTTCCTTCCTGATCGGGACCTCGTACTTCCTGAGATTGTACTGGGCGCCCTCACCCACGTCGAAGATGACCAGACCGAAGGGATGCTTGAGAGCAACGGACGACTGGAATCGATTCGGTCTCGCAATGGCCGCACCCGTGCCGAGGAAAGTCAGTATTACGTCATCCATTAGTGATCAACCTCATTCGTCTTGTCAGTCCTTTGTGAACGTAGTCGGTAGATGTTTTCAACGTAATCCACCTATCGGGTAGCTCTTTTAAACTCTCATTTGGTGTGGCCATCGAGATCACCACTTTGTCGGTGAACGTCCCCAGCCACTGGAGGATGATCTCCTCGACCGTCCTGCCTGAGGTAGTGGTCTGCAATGCATATGGTGGATCTGTCACGACATACTCGATGACCCCTCTCCTCAACGGGGGTGAGAGCGCATCTCCGTGGATCAGATGTATCCTATCCCTGTACCCTAGGTAGTTCATGTTCTCCACAGCCTGTCCCACTATCCTACTGTCCAGCTCTATACCAATAGGAGTGTATCCTGCCTCTACCATCTCGTACAGAAGACCGCCATGACCGCAGAATGGGTCGAGCACATAGTCCCCGGGTTTCATCCTGTGAGAGTTGACCATGAGTTTGGCTATCGTCTGCTTCATCGCACCTCCCTTGGAATTCGGAAGATTCTTCGGAGCCCGCTTGGTTATGGTGCTTGCCTTTATCTCACGCACAAACCTTGAGACTGCAATTCCACCAGACCATACAACGATGGCTACTACTTCCTCAGGGTGCTTCAGGTCTATTTTTGGATTCTCAAGTTTGCTGAAAATCCTGCTCCCTGCAGCTCGTTCGAGAGCTTCTGACTTCCAGTCGACATCCACAACCCCGATCTTGAAGACCTTGACCCGCATAGGCACCCCCTCAAGGTATTTGAAGTCGATCTTATCTACTGCTTCGAGGACAGATTCGATATTAGTAGAAGGGACCTCACCCAAAGGTTCGAACACCAGCCTAACTGAGCCGATAAACTCCAAGACATGCTCAAGGTATTCTAAGTCACAATCTACTAAAGCGAGATTGTCTGCCTTCCACGTGACATCTGGGAAGAGTTCTTCTACTTCGATGTGCGCAAGTCCTTTGTGGGCGCATGAAATTCTCATGAGGTAAATTTTCGGATCTCCTCCGCAATTATCTGTGAGATATCGATGGTGCTGAACTTCGAGGGGATGGACTCGGTGGCCATGAAATTACCAGATATGGTCGAGTTGATCCTCTCCCCAGCTTCTTCACTGACGAGATGAGAGATCACAACATGGACCCTCTTAGCGCCCTTATCAGCGAGGATCTGTGAGGATTTGACGATTGACGATCCACTCGTAGTAATGTCATCTACCATTATTATATTCTCGTGGACATCCATCTCCTGAGCACTGTACGAGACTTCCCCAGTCATTGGATCCCGATTCTTGATCAGGTGGCAGGCATCAATGCCTAGTTTGTCAGCAACAGATCGTGCCCTGAATAGAGCTCCCTCGTCCGGGGCGACAACACCCCATGTATGATCTATGGAGTAATTTGACCTGAAGTACTCGGCGATTGGGGTGGTGGGAAGTAGGTTCACGAGATCGAAACCCACATCCTCGGGAATAGCATCAGGGTTATGGAGATCCAGAGTGATAAGACGGGATACTCCGGAATCCCTCATGAGATTCAAGACGGTCTTGAACGATACGATATCACCAGGATAGGCCTCACGATCAGCACGGGCATAGCATAGGTACGGGCTGACAACAGTAAGTCTCTCAACCCCTCGCCTGACAAGTCCTTGGCAGATGTTGAGAAGTTGAAACAGGTTGTACTCCTGGGGTGCAAAGAGGTTCTGAACTACAATGGCATGCTCCACCTCCTCAGGGAAATCCTCGAATCTCAGAAGGGTTTCTCCATCTGAGAACGTCTTCGTGAAAAGCCCAATCCTCCTGAAATGGAGGATTTCCGCAAGTGCAGATGCGAGTTTATTCCCCGTTGATCCCGAAACAATGTAGTTCAATCTATGGTTGATATTGAGTCCTCCGACTTAAGACCATCGATCAAGTCCACATCGTAGTGTAAACAAATCTGGTGAATGGCTGGATGTACAAAACGCTTTGTATTAATAAATCCCTAATCTTACTCTGAGCTAAAGCTTTTTTTTAGTTCGTTCTTACATTATGATTAGTCAACTTATGGTTACCGTGAACAAGGGGAAAGAACCTCTACTTGATATAAATTTTCATGATACAAGCGAGATCAGCGTACCGCCTAATCTAATTGACCAAGTACTTGGACAGGAGAAGGCAATCAATATTATACGGAAGGCTGCTATTCAGGGTAGACACGTGCTGCTCATAGGTGATCCGGGAACAGGGAAGAGCCTTCTCGGGGCAGCAGCTTCGGAGATGCTTCCCCACGACACCCTCGAAGACATCCTCGTGGTCGCCAATCCGAGTAATCCAAACAACCCAAGGATAGTAACTCTACCCTCTGGGGAAGGTAGAATAAGGGTGGAGATGGCACAGCAGAAGGCACGGAAAGCAGAACGGGAGAAAAATATGATCGCCATATTCCTCCCCGTACTGGTAGTCCTCCTGATCAGTATGATCGGTGGGTTCCAAGCAGATGTAATTGCCATGTCCCTAATCGCAGGACTCTTCCTCTTCATGGTCATGAACAGTATGCGATCGAGGAATGATATTCTAGTACCAAAGATACTCGTGGACACATCAAATACCACCCAAGCACCATTCGTTGATGCGACAGGTGCGCATTCAGGTGCTCTCCTTGGGGACGTAAGACATGACCCCTACCAGTCAGGGGGACTTGGAACACCACCTCACGAGAGGGTCGAGGTCGGTCTTATCCACAAGGCAAACAAAGGGATTTGCTACATCGACGAGATTGGGACATTTAGCATTAAGACACAGCAGCAGCTACTAACCGCTCTCCAAGAGAAAAAATTCCAGATCACTGGACAGAGTGAGCTTTCATCAGGTGCAATGGTAAGAACCGAGCCAGTTCCCTGTAACTTCATCCTGATCGCTGCGGGTAATCAGGAGACTATCAGGAATCTTCATCCTGCTCTGCGATCGAGGATCAGGGGGCAGGGATACGAGATCTTCATGGACACATTAATGCCCGACAACATTACCAACAGGAGAAAGATCGCTCGGTTCGTTGCTCAGGAAGTATCTAAGGATCACAAGATCCCTCATTTCACGAAGCCAGCAGTCGAGCAGATTATCTATGAGGCACAGAGAAGAGCGGGAAGAGCAAAGTCCTTGACCCTTCTGCTCAGGGACCTCGGTGGTCTTGTGAGAACTGCGGGTGACTTAGCAGTTGAGAAGGGGCACGCCCTTGTTGAGGAAACCGATGTGATAGAAGCGAAGAACCTCGCCATTACCCTCGAATCCCAGATCACCACAGATCAGATCAAGAAGTATAAAGACTACAATCTTGTACACATCGAGAAGGGACTGGTTGGCAGGGTCAATGGTCTTGCTGTAATCGGGAACACAGGAGGTATCGTAATGCCTATTGAGGCAGCGATCACACCCGCACTACACCAGGGTGCTGGCAGGATATACGCAACAGGACAGCTCAGGGTAATTGCACGGGAGTCAGTTCAGAACATCTCTGCATTGATCAAGAACTATCTGGGCAAGGAGATCTCCAATATGGATATCCACATCCAGTTTGTGGGCACGCACGGAGTGGAAGGGGACAGCGCATCCGTGACAATCGCGACAGCGGTGGTCTCCGCTATTGAGGAGGCACCCATCCGGCAGGATACTGCAATGACAGGATCACTCAGCGTAAGGGGGCAAGTCCTTCCGATCGGAGGGGTGACCTACAAAGCAGAAGCTGCCGCCCGACTAGGCATCAAGAGGGTTATCATACCTATTCAGAATCTCGGGGACCTCAAATTGGACAAGCAGTTCGAGCATCTCGAGATCATCCCTGTCACTCACTTCAACGAGGTCCTAAAGCACGCATTGATACCAAGCAAGTCGTACCTTGCAGATCGTTTCAAACCCGATGAGGAGATCGAGCTGAATATCAATAGTGATGACCTAGTTGTAGTTCAGAAAAGGCAGAATCAGGGATCGCAGTCGACTATACCCACGTGATATAGATGTTTGCTACCGTATACAAGGAGCATATCCTCTTCAGGGGGGAGCTGAGTGATAACGATGATGATATCGACTTTGGAGAATTGGATACTCGGGTATTTGAACTGACCTCTGAGGTAGATCAACTACAACCGAATCGATATCCACAGTTAAGGTTGGACTACCTCGGAGTCACTGGAGAGATAGAGATCATCTTCAGCTACAGGAAGACATGGGAGGACAGGGACTCTGATCTTCTCGATTACCAAGACGAGGTTCAAGAAGTGATTGAGAACGGGATCGGATGCATTATATCGGAGAGGGAGAACTTGGGAATTACTTCAGAGTAGCCACCTGCTCACTCCCTTCTCAAAGTCCAGCTTCCTGCTGAACTCAGGATGTTTCGTCAACAGACCCAGTTTCAGAGCAGTTAGGTTGTTCTCAACTTTCTTGGCTCTCACAAGTGAGTGATCTATTCCCTGAATTTTGAGAAAATTCTCATAATTACTAGCATAGTTACCCTCGGTTAGGTGTACTAGAGGTATCTCAATCTCGTCCAAAACCATATCTACAATAGCCTCTGCAGCCTGATCAGCAATTATGGGAGTTCGGTATACATTGGAGAAGACATCAACAGTCTTTCCTTCCCTGACCTGTTGTAACGCTCTCCATGCGAAAGGAACCTTCCCCTCCTCAAGCAGTGGTTTACCCCAGACAGTGGACATACGAACTACCCTTCCAATGCTCGACTGAAGGACAG
Organism: Candidatus Heimdallarchaeota archaeon; assembly: GCA_027077875.1. Lineage (GTDB taxonomy): Archaea > Asgardarchaeota > Heimdallarchaeia > Heimdallarchaeales > Kariarchaeaceae > S139-21. The sequence goes on along the minus strand of JALWRB010000216.1, from coordinate 55,111 downwards.
CTTGCTCGCCCAGCATCTTAGTATTTCCAAGGTCCGAGGAAGCCAGTGGACTTACAGTCTCGTCATAAGGCGCTCCGACCACCTCGTCGAAGACGAAATCGGTGCTCATATGGAAAAGAAGTATACCAGATCTCTCGCAAAGCATTGTCAAGTGCTCTACAAAAGAGGTGTTTAGCACCCAAGCCAACTGCGGTTCTTGGTCACATTGATCACGAGAGGACAAGGAGATGCAGTTGACGACTGTGTCTGGTTGAACCTGATTGATCAGTGCCTCTATGACACCTATTTCCCGGATATCCGCTCTGAACCAATCAACACCATTGATATCTATGTCCACGATCTCCCTGCGTGTGGACGCCGCTGCACGAATCCCTCTTCTCTCAAGATCCTTGAGGATGTGGAGTCCGAGGAAACTGGTTCCTCCAAGAACGAGAATGCTTCTGTCCATACGTTGAACTACGGAGAAATTATCAAAAGCTTAGTGATCTTTGCTCCTTACTTACGGGCAGAATAACGAGTATTTTTTATGACGAAAGAGGACAGGGTAGATAATGAGCTTCGGTACGTGGATGAAGTCTACCTCTCAGTACCTCCGTAGAAGGTTACACTTTATCAGCCTTGGAGTCCTATTCTTTATAGGGCTGTATCTTCAGATTAATTTCGTCTTCAAGCAGAATCTGTTGTTTGGATTGGTCCTTCTCAACGTTGGAATCTTCAGCCTTTTCGTGATCATGCCCTTCTGGAAGTGGTTCTCTAACCAGTTCGCTCCTTGGATTGTAGAATTTGCGAACGTTAACTTCATCGGGAGGAAGCTCATTGCAGGAGGATCCTTCAGTTACTTCGAGTACGCTGATGACGAGGAAGAGGTCGGGATAGGAGCGCCGTTTGGTCGTTTCATCTCCCTCCTTATAGCCTTTCTCGGACTGTCGACAACCCTTATCAAAATCGGCTCCTCAGTCAATGAAAACATTACCCTTGACAGTCCCGTCGCTAGCGCGAACAGCATGACTATATGGGCCTTTCTCCTCGTGCTTGTCCCAGTCCTCCTCACACCCATCATCCCGATCATCTGGGCAATGGAGGATCTTAGAATCAAGGCATGGGACAAGAAGAAAGGGGTGAACTGGAGAGTAGCAGACAAGTACAGGGTGAAATTTAACAGTTTTATCGCGATTGGTGCAGTAACAGCAGGACTGTCTCTTACCGGAACCGAGGGAGCAGATCCCTTGTCCAATGCATTAGTGTTTTTGGGGTTGGTTGGCTACGGTGTCACTCTACTCGTACTTCCGCTGTCGCTCATGACGATCCTGTACTACCTGCAATTCCGAGGTAATGTCAGGAATAAGGTGAAGAAGAGGATTAACCTCCCGACCCTGCTCACGGAGCTGATTGACGATGTCCCGAAGTACAGGAATATGGAGAAAGAACTCGAAGAGCTCAAGAAACGAGTAAGGAAGTACGAGAAGAAGGAAGAATACCAGAAGAAGGGTGGATTCCTTGGTAAGCTTGGTCTGGTTAAACCCCAAACCTCTCCAGATGATGTGGCAAGTGATGCAGAGGAAGCCGAAACTACAGACGAAGAACCGATCGAGGAAGAAACGAGTTCGAATAAATTTATCTCCAATGACAAGATCACCGACGAAAACTACAGCGAACTGGAGGAGAAGTACTTCGGAGAGACATCAGGAAGGTCACTTACGCCCAAAAAGAAAAAGAAGGAATCACCATTGGATAAACCAGCTAAGGCCATCAAGGGAGCCGTAAATGGAGTCAACTCATTCGTGGGTGGAATCTTTAAGAAGAAAGACAAGAAAGAGAAGGAAGATTAGTTGACTTCTCGACAACAGATGTAAGAAGAGTATTAAAATTAGGGATTGATAGAGGCAATAGTGTCATCCGAGATTAGGAGTTTCGTCCGTCAGGTAACCAAATGGTTTGAAGACCCGGATTCGAGGAGTAGAGCAGTTAGGGATCTCGCTGATGCCATAAAGTTGGCTGATGAGAAAGCGGACTATGCTGCATCCTATGCATATTTGATGAAGTACGCAGACTTCCAGAAAGCATTGGATAACTCAAATGTATTGAATACAATCTACTTCCAAGCATTTATTCGGGCCACGATGATCAATGATGAGACCAAGGTCCTTGAGAGCAAGAGCAAGATATTCTCAGAGCATCCGTATCACTCCCTTGCTGAAACGATTCATCAGGCTCAAAAGAGAGATGGTGAGAAACATTTCTACCTTCTCGATCTGGAATATCAGACCATATTCGGAGATTTCGAGAAGATCTCACCTCTACCCATGATCGACTTCGAGGATGAGGAGGAGGCGCAGGTAATACTAGAGGATTTCTATCCTGTGGCCCTGTATCATGCACATATCATTGAGCGCAAGAGCCTTGTGAAGGAAAGGGTCGATATTGCCGTGGGAAGGATGGAGAAGCTTGATGCAGTTGAAACTGTCTCCAAGCACGTGATCTCTTAGCTATTATGAACATTTTTTAGTGAAGATAGTGAGATATAGTTGTGGAAGATGACCAATTCTACTTCAACCTGAAATTGAACGTCTTCGAGCTCTTCAAACCTTCAGCAGCTCGGAAAAACCTCAGGAAGCTGAATATAATCGATGTTGAAGCAAAGATCCGCCCACTGTATCTCATCGCTTCGAGAAAGCCGACAGACGACGAAATCATTGAGGCCATAGAGTCATTGGAGAACAATGGATACCTTACCAAGGTGTGGTTGGATGATATAGAATACTGGAGTATGAATGAACAGGGGGAAGAGGCACTGAAAGCTCTCTACGATGGGGAAGATATTCAGCTCTGAACCAAGGAGTCACTCATCTCATCGGGTTTCTTAATACCTGCTAGATCGAGTAATGTAGGGCTGACATTTGAAAGACCACCACCTTCCTTGAGCTTGATTGATCTATTCGTGACTATGTAAGGAACGGGATTCGTCGTATGGGCGGTGTGGGGCTTTCCGTCCTTGATCATCTGCTCTGCATTTCCGTGATCTGCAGTAATGTGCAAAGTGTACCCATTTTCTACACAGACTTCGTAGAGCTTCTTAACAGCGGCATCGGTCACCTCAACTGCCCTTATTGTTGCCTCAAGCACACCAGTGTGGCCCACCATGTCAGGTGCTGCAATATTCAGCAGGACAAGGTCGTAAAAATGTGAACCATCGTCTTTCTTGGCTATTGACTCTGCTGCCCTCTCAACAATCTCCATCGTCCTCATCTCGGGAGCGAGGTCGTATGTAGCAACAGTACGGTTGCTAGGTACGAGAATCCTGTCCTCATTCTCAAACGGCTCCTCCTCTCCACCATCAATGAAGTAGGTAACATGGGCATACTTCTCGGTCTCAGCTATGTGAGCCTGTCTGAATCCATGCTTGGCGTAGACCTCTGCTAGCGAGTCTTTCACCTTCTCTGGAGGAAAGAGAACAGGAAGATCGAACGAGTCATCGTACTGCGTCATGGTGACATACTTCAGGTTCTTGAACTTCTTCAATTCCATGTCTGGTGAGTAGTTAAATGCCATTGTAATCTGCCTAGCACGGTCTGGTCTGAAGTTGAAGAAGATCACTGCATCACCGTCTTTCACGATACCGTCCTTCTCGACGAGGATAGGTCTGAGGAACTCGTCGGTCTCGTCCTGCTTAAATCTGCGATGAATCTCCTCCACAGGGTCTGTAAGAACCTCCTTTGACCTCTCTTGGATCAGCATATCGTATGCGATTTGGGTCCGATCCCAGCGCTTGTCCCTGTCCATCGCATAGTACCTCCCAACGATATCTGCAAGAGAATATCCAGGATATTTCTCAAGCTCTTCGAGGAGTTGGGATACATACTTATCCGAGCTCCTCGGGGGAACGTCCCGACCGTCGGTGAAAGCATGTACATAAACTCTGTCAACATTATTATCGCGGGCCAGTCTCAGGAGCTCGAAGAGGTGGTTAATGTGGCTGTGAACTCCGCCATCACTCAGGAGTCCAAAGAAGTGCAGAGAGGAATCATTGGACTTGACGAATTCAAAGGTCTCGTGTAAAACGGGATTTTTTCCCAGTGAACTGTCTGCTATTGACTGGTTGATCTTCTCGTAACTCTGATAGAGGATCCTCCCAATGCCTATGGTGAGATGACCAACTTCCGAGTTCCCCATTGTCCCCGCTGGAAGTCCGACCGAGATCCCGGAAGCATCCAGAAGAGTGTGAGGATACTCCTTGTAAAGATAGTCAAATGTCGGGGTCTTAGCGAGGGCAATTGCATTTCCCTCGGTTATTTCGGAGTACCCAAAACCATCGATTATGAGGAGTACTTGTGGTCTGGGTCTCTTTGAATCTGCCATCACACGACGAGTGGGGGAATACTTAATGTACTCTTCCGTGCAAATCAATAGTAATGACTGATCAAAATCAGTTTCCAGAAGAATTCTTTATTGGAACTGCCATATCCGCACACCAAGCTGAAGGAGGGAATACGAAAAACGATTGGTGGCAGTTCGAACAGATTGAGGGAAACATTGAAGGTGGGCAGGTCTCAGGGGAAGCGATCGACCAGTACAATAGATTCAAAGAGGACTACAAACTTCTGGCTGGCCGTGGGTTCTTCCACCACCGTATATCGATAGAATGGTCTAGGGTTATCCCCTCACCTGGTGAGGTGAATAGAAAGGAAGTAGAGCACTACAGGGAGGTTATTCAGTCAATCAGAGACAATGGCATGGAACCCTATGTGACCTTGCATCATTTCACTACACCCCAGTGGTTCATGGAGATGGGTGGTTTCGAGAAGAAGGAGAACCTAGAGCACTGGAGATTCTGGGTGAGAACCGCAGTTGAGGAACTGGGGGATCTTATCGAGTACTACAATACCGTAAATGAGCCCTACATCTATGCCACACTGGGCTACCTCAAGGGGTGGCACTCCCCGGGTAAAACAAGCTTCAGGAGCTTTGTACGAGTCTCGGAGAATATCACAAGAGCACATTTTATCGCAGTGGGTATCATTCGCGAACTCGACCCTAAAGCTAAAGTTGGGCTCGTGAAGAACATGATGGATTTCGTCGCTCTTCGTAGGTGGAGTCCCTTCGACCAACTGGTCAAGGTCATTTCAGACTACTCATTCCAAGGTTCTTTTCTGAGGAAATTCATGAAGAAAAAAACCCCAATCTATGGTAAGAAAATAGACGAAGGAGACCCCGGGGACTTCATTGGTTTGAATTACTATATTCCACAATATTGCGGACTTGGCGTTCAAGGTCTATCAGATTCCAAGGATCCAAGGAAGAAACGACGATTGACACAGACAGGTTGGGAGGTTTATCCAGAAGGTCTGTACAATGTACTGATGAGAATGTCCAAGAGGGTCAAGCTCCCCATCGTCATAACTGAGAACGGGATTGCTACCGAAGATGATCGGTGGAGACGGGAGTACATCTACCAGCATCTCGAACAGGTACTAAGGGCAATTAACCAAGGTGCAAATATTATTGGTTACACCTACTGGAGTGCATTCGACAACTTTGAGTGGGCGGAAGGATACGATCCGAAATTTGGACTAATTGAAGTGGATTTGGAGACCATGGAAAGAAAGCCCAGACCATCCTTGAACTACCTCTCAAGGATTGCGAAGGATAGGGTACTGCACCCTCCCGAATAAGCTACAGTGACGTATTTTTCCAACATGAACAAAAAACTTCGATGTAGTGAGAAAGCAGAGAAAGCTATATAATTAGTAGATATTCAAAATCTAATTTATACCTCTTGTAGTAAGTACATTTTTAATATCAGAAGTTGCGTTTAGTTTTGAATATGAGCAAGGCACCTGATTTTTCGGAGATGGCCAAGGAGAGAGAAGAGCAGGCTGCCGAGCTCGACGATCTCCAAATCTACACCATGATGGTGAAGAACATCTTGGGAAATACAGCTATGCCAATGGATTTCAGGGTAAATATGCTTGTGGAAGCACTGGGTGATGTTGAGATAATCATGACTGCAATCAGGTTCTCGATGGACAACACGATTATTACAAAAGAGTTGGGAGAGGAAGCTCTTGCCCAGCTGGAGACTATGGAGACATAAGTTTCTCAATATCAGGAATTTCCTTCTCCAAACTAGCTGTTAGATTCTCGTGACCGTCCTCGGTGATGAGTATATTGTCCTCAATCCGGACACCGATTCCACGGTATTTCTCCTCAATATCGTCGTCTGTAGGAATATAGAGTCCTGGTTCGATCGTGAACACATGTCCGGGTTCAAGCACGCTCTCCTTGAGGGAGATGCGGGAGGTATCGTGCGTGTCAATCCCCAGCCAGTGACCGAGACCGTGCATAAAGAATCTCCTGTAGTCCTTATTCTCTATAAGTTCATCTAAGTCCCCTTGCAGAAGACCGAGCTTAACCATCCCTTCGGTGAGTATGCGAATGGACTTATCCATGATATCGGAGAATTTTACCCCTGGGCGGCACATGGCAATACATTCATTCTGTGCATCTAGAACGATTTGGTATACTTCCTTTTGCGCCTCAGTGAATTTCCCGTTGGCAGGCCATGTCCTGGTGATGTCGGCAGCATAGTATTGGTATTCAGATCCACAATCTGCGAGTATAAGGTCACCGTTCTCTACTCTGTCACTATTCTCGATGTAGTGGAGGATTGTTGCGTTCACACCCGATCCTACAATCGATGTATACGCAGGTCTTCGAGCCCCATTCTTAAGGAAATGATACTGATATATGGCCTCTATTTCATACTCCATCATTCCGGGTCTGGTCTCCCTGATTGCTGCTCTGTGAGCCTCAATACTAATCTGATTTGTTCTCTTCAGTAATTCGATTTCATATGCACTCTTCTTGGTCCTCATCTTCTCAATGACCAATGTGGGGTTGATAATGGTATGGGGACCAGTCTTTGGTTTGCGTTTGGCCTTGTAAGCCTTGGCAATCAAACCTAGAATGATCCCATCCATCTTCTTGCTACGTTCTGTCTCGTAGTATACCGTCTCATAGTTGGGGAGTTTCTCGGATAGAACCTCTTCGAGATCCTCGTTACTGAAGCTCTCATCAGCACCATATATTGAAATAGCTCCCTCCAGACCAGCTCTTCTACCATTCCAAGTCTCGAACTCCGGATCGCGTGGAGGGACGACCATGGTGAATTTCTGCTCCTTATCGTTTTTCTCGAAGATTAGAACAGTTTTGGGTTCCTTGAAACCCGATAGATAGTAGAGGTCGGAGTTCTGCCTATAGTAATACTCTACATCATTGCTCATAGTACTCGTGTCGTTGCTCGTGAGAATGGCGATTGAGTTGCTCTCCATATGTGAGAAGAAACGCTTTCTTCTCTCGGCAAATTCCATCCCGTTGTACATACCTCATTGGGGTCTACCCGATTAATAAAGTCTGAAGTCTAGAACCTTACTGTATGGAAATTGAGGGGCGAACGTCCATCATCTTCATTCCGAATCTGTCCAGATTGTCTACCAGTTCACAAAGAAGTGGTCCGAATTCTCCTATAAAATACATGTGCTGATTTGGACCAGTCGATCTCTTCTCAACAAGATTGTTCTTGGAGAATTCGCTAAGGAGATCTGAAAGTACCGATGCAGAGATTCCAACGATCTTGGTTTTCAATTCACCGAACGATGCAGGAGAATGGGAGAGAGTATGTAGAACAACCAGAGCCCATTTCTTTCCCATCAACCTGATTGTCTCTGTCACGTGGTCAGGGAGGTCATGCTCGGGATGGATGTGAATGTCTCCTTTCATGACCTTATCTGGGCTTTACTCCTTAAAAATATATGTTCGATACTAAACCTTCTGGAAATTAATTTTCCAACCCATGATCGGAATTCTTCTAAAGACCCTATCTATCCATCTGGTGTTGAACATCAACTTCTACATAATCAGGCATGGGGTGACGGACTGGAATATGATCCGAAGGTTCCAAGGTCATCAGGACGTCCCATTAAATACTCATGGAAAGAATCAGGCGATTCTGACGGCTAAGGAACTTAGAAGCATAAATCTCGACAGAATCTATACGTCCGATCTAAGCCGAGCAGCAGAGACCGCGAGGATCATATGGAAGGAGCAAGCCAACTCATCACTGCATATCACCAAGGACCTCAGGGAGGGATATGGGGGGGAGTTGGAGGGAAGGGTCTTTGGGTCGAAGTTGGGAAACTCTGAGATATCGTCTCTCAACTCATTGAGATCAATGATTAAAAACCACGGGGAGTCCCTTGATGACGTCTTCGAGAGGACGATGCGGACATTCAACAGGATTGTTCAATCCGCAGAAAATGGAACAAATATAGCGGTAGTATCCCACGGAGGACCAATCAGACTCTTCATAGGGTTCGTTAAGGGTGTAAAGCACTCAGACATTATTGGGATGAAGCTTGGCAACTGTTCAATTACGCGTATTCGATATGACGATAGGAAATGGACAATCGTTGACCTTAACTCAACCAACCATCTAGGAGAATATTACTCCAAGAAAATAAAAATAGTAAACCCTTAGAATCTCAATTTACAAATTTTATGAGTCCTATTTGATTATGCGCAATCGAAATTATTTAATTAGTCATCAGTTAAAATTAACTATTGAAATTTCCACCTTACCCTACTAAAACAGCCGATAAATCGGCTGGAGATACAAAAATTTCAAATATTTGTATGTTAGCAAATCGTACCACTATCGGTACTGAATCAGTTAGGGATAGAGGTGAATAGAATGAGTTATCCCGATGAACAAGCTGACTTCCATGCAATGTCCAAAGAAGAGGTCATGGAGTATTACAAGACATCTCCAGAAGGACTTTCGACTCAGGAGGCTAGTATCAGACTCCAACACTACCAGACAAATGAGCTAATTGAAGGGAAGAAAACTACGGTACTTGAAATATTCATTTCCCAGTTCAAGGATATTCTTGTCTGGACACTGATAGGAGCAGCAATTGTTAGTGGGGTTATCGGGCTCAAAGAAGGAGACTTTGTGGATACAATATTGATAGCGGTCATTCTGATTATCAATGCCTTTGTCGGGACCTATCAAGAATGGCGAGCAGATAAGGCTATCGACGCCCTGAAAAAGATGGTCTCACACCTTAGCCACGTACAGAGAGACAATGAAGAGTTAGAAATTCCGTCCAAGGAGCTCGTTCCAGGTGACATTATTATTATCAAACAGGGAGATCGAGTACCTGCAGATGCGAGGCTCATCGAGTCAATCAACCTCAGAACAGAAGAGGCTCAACTCACGGGTGAGAGTCTTGAAGTCCAGAAGTCCTCCTTCACCAAGGTACAGCCCAATGCACCCCTCGGAGATCAGGTGAATCTTCTCTTCATGGGAACACATGTCGTATCTGGGAGGGGAAAAGCAGTTGTGGTTCGGACAGGTATGCAGACCGAGATGGGTAAAATAGCGGAGAATGTGCAAGAGATTGAGAAGGAGCCCACACCCACTCAAGTGAAACTCGACGAATTCAGCAAAAGGTTATCCTATGTTATTCTGGGCATGATGGCCCTTATGGTTCTTTGGGGTGTCGTCGTGGCTAACTACGAATTTGAGGAGATTCTCCTGATTGCAGTCACCCTTGCAGTGGCCGCAATCCCGGAGGGACTGGTTATTGTCGTCACGTTAGCTCTGGCCCTTGGCGTCCAGCGAATGGCCAAGAAGAATGCAATTGTGAAGAAACTACCAGCGGTAGAGTCTCTTGGTTCTGTGACGACAATCTGCACAGACAAGACAGGAACCCTCACCATTAATCAGATGACGGTGAAAAAGGTCGTTACCTTCAATCCTCAAGGGGATCATCACTTCACCGTGTTCTCTCCAGAGGATATCAAAGGAGAGAGGCTTGAGCAGAGGAATATCAAGATGCTGTACAAGAGTGCAGCACTTTGCAATAACTCTGTCCTCGACGACCACAGGGAGTTCGGTAATCCGACAGAGCTTGCCCTCCTCCGAGCTGTGGACGAGATAGGTATGGATCGGAAGAATCTCTCGGAGAAGTACCGCCGTATCGACGAGATCCCGTTTGACAGTGAGAGGAAACGAATGACAGTCATGGTCGAGAATGGTGACACGAAAATCTCTTTCACAAAAGGAGCGCCGGATGTCCTTCTACAGATGGCGAAAAGTGTCGACTTGGGAGATGGTTCGACTGAATTAACCGATGCGATAAGAGAGGAGATTCAAGCGGAGATTGACCTGCTCGCCAATGAGGCCCTGAGGGTATTAGCATTCGGATACTATGAGCTCAAAGCATCATCGTACAACATCTATGAGTTTGAACAGAAACTCGTACTCACCGGACTTATGGGGATGATCGATCCACCAAAACCAGGAGTTAAAGAGGCAGTTGCAGACTGTAGGACTGCTGGGATCAATGTCATAATGGTGACAGGAGATCATATAAATACCGCTGTTGCCATAGGGAGAGAGATTGGTATTGCAGATGACAACTCGATCGCAATTAACGGCATTCAGCTCGACGAGATGAGTGACGATGAACTTGAGGAGGAGATTGATAAGATCGCGGTATTTGCGAGGATCTCACCCACTCATAAACTCAGAATCGTTAGGGCCTTGAAGAATAAAGGTCACATCGTAGCAATGACAGGTGATGGTGTAAATGACGCACCAGCACTTAAAGGTGCGGATATTGGGATAGCAATGGGTTCAGGAACTGATGTCACCAAAGAGACAGCGGAGATGGTCTTGGAAGATGATAACTTCACCACGATTGTAAGTGCAGTTAAGGAAGGAAGAGGAATATACGACAACATGACCAAGTTCATCAGGTACATGTTGTCATCTAACACCGCTGAAATCTTTACCATCTTTGTCGGCATTATGCTGGGTCTTCCCACACCGTTAATTCCAGTGCAAATTCTTTGGGTTAATCTCGTCACGGACGGAGTACCTGCAATAGCTCTCGGTGTGGATCCGACATCGGACGACATCATGTTGAGGAAACCAAGGGATCCAAAAGAGAACCTCCTAGCAAAGTCAAGGATGAGCTATATCTTTCTAATTGGATTGTGGTTGTCAATCATCACCCTCGGATCATATTATCTCTTCTATGCAACGCCAGTTTTCGGTGTCCAAGGAGAGCTGTTCAAAGCTCGAACAATCGCATTCACTATTCTCGCGACTGCTCAATTCGTCAATGCAATGGCCGTGAGGGAAAGCCATCTCTCAATTCTTAATGCAAACGCAGTCAAGAACAAGACCTTGCTGTACACGATAATTATCTCTATTCTGTTACAGATCGTTGTGGTTCAAGGAGATGACATCTGGCTGATGCTGACGAATCAAAAGACAGACATCATTCACACACTCTTCGAGACGGTACCCTTGAGCTATTTAGAATGGGCGTGGGTCGTAATTATGTCCCTCTCACTTCTTGCCTTCTCCGAGGTGATGAAGTTTGTCAAGAGAAATACTAAGTACAAGAACATATTCTAGAGTGCCTCGATTATTGATACAAGTTCCTCAAAAATTGATTTTTTCGTGTAATCTGGAACCCATGACAGCTCTGTTTCGGCAAGTGAGAGGTCAAATTCTACTGAGTTTTTGAATCCGATGAGATAAGGGTGAAGGCTCCTGAGCGGGTTGCCTATAAGCCACTCGGGAATCCTAAGTTTCCAACCTTCATCGCCACTTCCCATAGTATAGGCTTCGTAAAGTTCATCACAGGAAAGGTAGTCCCCAATTGCATTAATTGTCACTGTCTCGTGTAGTTCGTGGGACAGTGAGGTGATAATATAATCGAGGAGATCGCTTTCGTGGAGGAAGGCGTACCTCATATCCGTACATCTGGGCACCACTCTCCGAGCGAATATCCTCTTGAGGTAAACCCCTACCTCACCTGTAGACGGCCCGATGATAGATGGTAACCTCATGATAATCGACACAATCGTGTCGGATTTAATCAGCAGGTTTTCCGCCAGTCTTTTTGTTCTTGAATAGATATCCGACGGTTTTGTTTCTGTCCCCTCGTGAACCACACCTGATGAAACGTTATACACACCTAATGTAGAGGGGAAAATAACTACCGTACCCTCCGATAGTGCAGATATAAGGCTTTTAGTTCCGTTGACATTGTGCTGAATGAGCTCATGTTCAGATCCGAACTTGAGATCATCAAGGTGTATGACGCAGTCAATTCCCTCTATCGAATTACCATAGGTCTGTATGTCTTTTATATCGCCCTCAACTATCTTACCACCAAGATTGAACAACCTCTCGATGTGAATGTTACGATTCTCTGTATTGACCAAACAAGTCACATCCAGATTCTGTGCTCTCAAGGTTTTGATTATCGAAACACCAAGAGGAGTAGCAGCTCCTGTGACGAAACATGAAGAGATAGGGGACAATTCAAGCCAAATTTCGCACCTGTATATATTAAATTAGAGTCAACAATACAAACTGCTGATCAATCCGAATCATCTTCCTCACCAATAGCTCTTCGGTGAGGTTTGCGGATGACTAACCGGTAGGAATAGTTATCGTTCCCCCTGTCGATCTTTATAACGTTCCCAACCTTGGCATCAATCATGACAACAGCTGGATCGTCCTCGTAGATCTTGGGGAGCTGATGGAGTTTGCAATTGTACGTACGTAGGACATTCCTTATCTCAGCAGTGGGGATGACTATATGATCTGGTACAAGCATGTGGTTGAATATGTTAAAGACCGGATGGTTCTTTCTGAGAGCAGATATTTTGAGAATCCTGCACTCACGGTTGGCGGTGTAGGTGAACCTCTTGATGGCAATGATCATCCCGTTGGAGATGTCAAGTTCATTCATCTGCTCGTAGAACCCTCTGACGGTTGCGACCCTAACGACCTCATCCGTAGGAATTAGCGCCATTATCTTATCGTCATCCCGCTCAGCTATGATGTAGGCTCCGAGTTTCTCGCTGCCTGCCACAAGTTTCTCATACCTCTTGTCAGACTCATTGATGATATGGTAGCCTCTGTATGTGAGGATTTCCTTCGCTCCATTGACAAGTCTGAGGACAAGTTCCTGAGTGAGGGGATCACCCTCTCCCTCCTGCTCCTGCTTCAGTGAGATCGTGATGATCTTAGCTTCCTCAGCGGTCTTCTTGGCTGCAGGTGTAAATTTGTCACGTCCGATGAGACCGTAGGTGATATTGGTGGGGTCGGTCACTTCTCCGACGAAGTTCCTGACCTCTTTGACTCCGACATTCTTCTTGTCGATTGTCCTGTACACTGCGAGGAGTGACTTGTTGGATGAATATCCTTTTACATCTGTGATCAAGACGTCTTCAGTCTCGATGGTTGCAGTCTTGATGATCTCTGGTTCTACCCTCTGCACAAGCTTAACTGCATGTGAGAGGAGGTCTGATTCAGCCACCTTGGACATGTCGGTGTCATCCTTAATGTCAACTTCTTTGATCTCTACTTTCTCTTTTTTCTTCTTTCGCCTCTTTGTCTTGGAGGTCTTGATTCCCTCGAAGTTCTTGTAGATGGTGATTTTATTCTCCTTGAGCTTTCTCTTCCCTGCTGAGGTGGTTTGCTCTTCGGAAATCAGAATCATATCGACCTTCTGGGTTTGCTTCCTCTCGATAAGCTTGTCCACGTCGTGGATGTATGCTCTGTTCTTCCCGAAGTACCAGACGATACCAGCTAGCTGGTTACTGTCATTGAACACCTTCACCTCGAGGTAGATCCTCTTCTCCTTTTTCCCTGCTTTATCCCCTTTTTCAGAGTACTTCTCTACATAGTCAATTCTCCCACTGGAGAGTTTGAAGAGAGAAAGAATTTTATCTTGGTTCTCGGTAACTTCCTTTACCAAGATGGACTCATTTACTGTAACCATCGGCACTCAACCTCGGTACTTGAAGTACCTATTCCGTTTGAGAACTGATCGAATTTAACTGCTACGATATATTTGAACCTCTGAAAGCCGGAAGAAAAAATGGTGAAAACCATCAGTTAAGTTCCATCCTTCTCCATTTCCACGAAAAATACTTTATAATAACAAAGCTAAAGGTAAGTCTGTGAGTAGTGAGATTGACACATTAATCAGGCAAATTGACGAGGGTACTGAGAACCAGCGTCGAAATGCAGCGATGAGAATGGGGAGGATTAGAACCCCAAAGTGTGTACCTCCATTGATACGAACCCTCAAGGATCCCAGTAGGCTGGTCAGGGTAGCCGCGATACAGTCACTCTCATGGATTCAAGACGACCAGATGATCCTACCATTGATAGATGTTGTGAAGCATGATACCAGTGATCTCGTAAGGAAGAACGCTCTTGAAGTGCTGGCGAGGAGAGATTTCCAATCCCATCCAGAGATCAGGCAACTCTTCGAGGAGCTGGTACACTCACACTACAACGGAGAAATTAGAGAGATTATAGAAAGCACTTTAAAGAAATACAGCTAGGTTCATGAGTGAAATATCTGGTCTCTAAGCTACAATGGACCTTGAATCCAGTCAAGCCCTTAGTCTATTACACCGACTTGCAGTCTGGGGAAGTGATTAGAAAGGAACTCAAGGTTGGAGAGACATTCGGAATACGAGTAGGTAAAGGCAGGTTCTGTGTTGGAAGTGAAACAGACAAGGGTTGGGTGTCCTGCATGCAAACCACTGGTGATGAGAGACCAAGGGTAGTGTTCAAAGGAGTCCAGTGCAACACATGCAGTGGAGCTGACATGTTCGCATGCCGAAGGACCTGTATAGGGAATGTTTGCTTCCCTTCCTCACCAGTGGTGAAGGACTATTGTCAGCCACCAAGGACGGCAGTCTACCTGACAGAGGTTGGTAGAGTCTTCAAGGTGGGAGTCTCCATGAGCTACCTCAGGAGATGGATCGAGCAGGGGAGCGACTACGGATACCTTGTAGCCATGCTTCCAGGACTAGAAGCGAGAGCAGTAGAGCAGATGGTCTCCAAGGAACTAGGAATTAAACAGCAGGTGGGAAGTAAGAGGAAGTTTGAGTCATTTAAGCAGAGGTCCCCAGAAGAGTTCAAGATGATGCTGGAGGAGAACCTGCCATCTGTCAAGTCCATATTTGAGGAAGTAGTGGCAAGATCTGGGGTGGACGGAGAGTTTTTTGGGGATGGTCCTCTTGTTGATCTTGGACAGTACTACGGAAAAATAGACATGGTTGATCGTCTGCAGGAATTTGAGGTAAAGGAGGGGGCGGAGTTCGGTGGAGAGATCGTCGGGGTAAAAGGAGCTTACCTCGTGGTAAAATCGGGGATGTACTATTTTGCAGTGTCAATGAAGAAAATCGCAGGGTGGGAAGTTGAATTCGTGGAGAACGCAAAGAACAAGGGGCAAGCCAGCCTCGACGAGTGGTTCTGAGTATCTAAACTTTTAAGCACGGAAGATCGAGAAAATATTGCGATGGATCGGAAGAATCTCACGAGCCCCATGATGAGGCAGTGGGTGAGAATGAAAGAAGAAATCGGCAATGATGTCATCTTGTTCTGCAGGGTGGGTGATTTTTATGAGCTCTTCTTCGAGGATGCAGAAGTTGGAGCCAGAGAGCTCGACATCACCTTGACCTCCCGTAAGATTAGAGACACGGCTCACCCCCTCGCTGGAGTACCCGTTAGGTCCGTGGATCTCTATGTCGGAAAGCTGGTGAATAAGGGATACAAGGTAGCAATTGCTGACCAATTGGAGGATCCAAAAGCTGTAAAGGGAGTAGTTGAGAGGGGGATCACACGTATTGTCACCAAGGGAACCCTGACCGAGGACTCGCTTCTCACGGAGAATAATAACTACATTGCATCGATCTTGAGAGATAGGAAAACCTACGGGTTGGCCCTTGCTGATTTGTCATGCGGGGAATTCTATGCAAGGAATTTCACTACCACCGAAGAGATCAAAGAGATGAGGTTCATTCTGGACACGATGCAACCAGTAGAGGTGATATTCCCTGAAAGCGAAAGAAACTCACTCATTGAACTCTGGGGTAAAGAAATAGAGCATGAGACGGTTTCCCCTCTTCCAGAGTTCTGGTTCGATCCTCAAGAGGCCGAGGAGGTTCTTGAGGAGCACTTTGGAGTGAAGAGCATGAAGGGATTCGGTCTGAGTGACCAAAGTCTGGGAGTTTGTGCAGCAGGGGCTCTCCTGAGATACCTCCAAGATACACAGAAACGGAAGGTGTCGAACATCACCAAGATTCAAATCCTTGAATCGAAGAACTCAATGCTTCTTGACCGAGGAGTGATCAGGTCACTGGAACTGTTCAATAACACGGTCGATAACTCCGAGGAGGGCAGTCTATTCAAACTCCTGAATCAGACGGTTACACCGATGGGTACCAGGGAACTTAAGAAGTGGATCGGAACTCCGTTGACATCAGTTGATACAATTAATCGAAGGCTCGATACGGTCGATCGGTTTATCAGTTCCGAGCTTGCTGCAAATCACATCAGGGGTGAGATGGAGCACATATCTGACATTGAGAGGCTCGGGACTCGAATTTCATTGGGAGTCTCGAAACCAAGTGAGATCATCCGGTTACTAAACTCCCTCATGGTCATCCCTAGTATCAGGGCATCGCTTGAACAGATACAGAACGAAGCCACAATACCCATCCCCTTCCTCGAGAAGATCAAAGACTGCCAAGATATCGTAGACTTCATCCAGAAGATGATCCTATCGGAACCAGCTGTGAGTGTTGCGGATGGGGACGTCATAGCCCCCGGAGTCAATGAGAGGCTTGACGAACTGCGCGAACTCCTGAAGGAGGGAGAACGGTGGATCGAGAGGTTCATTGAGAGGGAGAAGCAGAGAACGGGAATCACCTCGCTCAAGGTCAAACAGAACCGCCATCTGGGATACTTCATAGAGGTCACCAAAAGCAACACCTCAAAGGTTCCTGATACATACATCACCAAGCAGTCGATGGTGAACGTCGTGAGATACATCTCCGATGAACTCAAAGACTGGGAGTACAACATCCTGAATGCAGAAATAGAGATCAAACAGATTGAGCAGTCGCTCTATGAGAATTTCTTGAAGGATCTGTCAAAGCATGTAGACAGACTACAGGATGTGTCCAAAGGAATAGCTGAGCTGGATGTTCTCCTCGCATTTACCTTCATCTCTATATCAAATGAGTACACCAGACCGACAATAAATGACGGGTTCAGACTGGAATTCAGCGGGATAAGACACCCGGTGATTGAAAGTTTCCTAGGCGAATATGTTCCAAATGATGTTCTCTTGGATAAGGAAGAACAGCGGTTACTCATCATCACTGGGCCCAACTTCAGTGGGAAAAGCTCGCTGCTCAGGTCAGTTGCGCTCAACGTTATAATGGCACAGATCGGGTGTTTCATTCCCTGTTCTGCAGCCACCATCGGAATAGTAGACAGGATCTTCACCAGAATCGGTGCATCCGACAACCTTATCGCGGGTCAGTCAACATTTATGGTCGAGATGCTGGACGCAGCTAACTTGGTGAACAACTCTACCACAAGATCCCTGATCATAGCAGATGAGCTGGGTAGGGGAACCTCCACCTATGACGGTCTAGCCATTGCTTGGGCAATTGCAGAGCATCTACACAACAGTGAGGCGAAGCCACTGACCATGATCGCTACACATTTCCACCAACTGGCCGAGCTCGAAGGTTTTCTTGAGAGCGCCAAGAATTTCCATTTCAAGATAGGATTTGACGGGGAGAAACCGCTATTCGATCATCGAATTTTCCCGGGATCATCAGATAAGAGCTTCGGAGTGGAGGTCGCAAAACTAGCCGGTCTTCCTACTGAGATCATTCTCAGAGCTAGGTTTATTCTATCGCTTCTCGAGAGCAAGTCGAGCTCCATCAACGAGGAGGAGAAGATTTCTAAAAAGGTCTCGGGGTCCGATGAGGTCGAGCGTGTATTTGGGACTATCGACGATTGGTTTAGTGATGACTTCGATCCAGAGGAGACCAAGAACAAGCTGTCCCAGATGAAGCCAATGAAGAAGATGGTTGACCCTAAACCCGTCTTTACCCCAGAGGAAACTGAAGTACTCTCTACCCTACGGAATCTGACCGTGAATGCCATCACGCCCATAAAGGCAATTGAGATCCTCGAGTACCTCACCTCCCTCCTGAACTCCGAATCCTAAACTATATATCGAACGGGTCAATTCTCTCATTGTCTTGCAGATTAGAAAGTTACCGCAGAGGGTCATTGACCAGATAGCAGCGGGAGAAGTGATTACACGGCCCGTCAACATAGTCAAAGAGCTTGTAGAAAATGCCATAGATGCAGGAGCTACAAGAGTGACTATCAACATTCAAGACGGTGGCATAGGACGCATTGTGGTCAAGGACAACGGAGCGGGTATTCCAGCAGATCAACTTGCTCTCGCTTTCGAACTTCATTCCTCTAGTAAAATTGATGACGACAATATCTACAATGTGAGTACACTGGGATTTAGGGGTGAGGCCTTAGCCTCGATTACAGCGGTAACCAGGGTCAAGTGCAAGAGCAGACCAAGAAAGCAGGAGAAGGGGAGACAGATAATAATCGAGGGCTCTGAGGTGAAGAAGGAGACGGATGTCACAATGAGGAATCCGGGGACTGAGATTGAGGTGGTAGGACTGTTCTATAACATTCCAGCAAGGCGTAAATTCCTTAAGTCCACAAGTGTGGAGAAGAAGGCGATTGTGGATCTGATCCACCACATTGCCCTAACCTACTACAATCTACACATCGAGCTGACCGAGACCAAGGGTGGAAAGATGGTCACCCTCGTGCAGTCACCTGCAAGGGAAGAACAGCTGTCTGCAGTGTATGACATCCTTGGAGAGAAGGTGGCAAAGAATCTGGTAAAAGTTGAGGGAGATGCAGGAAGATGGAAAGTATCAGGTTATGTCTCCGCTCCAATCTTAACGAAGAAAGATAGGTCAATGCAATTCATTAGGGTCAATGGCAGAGCAGTTAAGCAGAATGACATCCAGAAGGCAGTTGAGGAGTCCTATGGCGCTCAACTTCTGAAGCGAACATATCCGGTCATTATCCTTGACATCAGCGGTGAGAATCACTGGGTAGACTACAACGTCCATCCACAGAAGACAGAGATCAGGTTCGCATCTGATGACCCTGTCCTCGAAGAGCTCTCCATTCTGGTCAAGAAAGCCCTGTCTGAAGGTGCCGAGGTCCCAACGTTCCAAGGGACTAGAAGCTTCGAGGCGAAGTTCGACCACAACACAACTAAGCCCTCTTCCACAGCAACCACAACCTCATCTGTAGAGGATGAAGGCGAAAAGCAGAGCGCCAAGTTTGACAGTAGACAGATGTCCCTCGAAGAGTTTCACGGTAGCAGGCAGAGCAGAACTACACATGGACATAAGGTACTAGGGCAAATCATGAAAAAATTCGCTCTAATAGATGCTGGAGATGAACTCTGGCTCATGGATATCCATGCCAGTGACGAGCGGGTCAAGTTTGAGAAGTACGAGTCACATGCAGACTCTATGATAATGTCTCAACAACTCCTCAATCCCTTACCGATTGAAATGGGGTCTGATATCATCGACTTAGTTAGGAATAATCGGGAAGAATTCTCCAAGTTCGGAATGGACGTGAGTACAGTGAATAACCGTGTCCTAATCCACTCAATTCCAACTTATTTCGATCAGAAGTTATCATCTGAGTCAATCACCTCCTTCTTCGAAGATATATTGCTTTCCGTGAAGGACTCTGAGGAAGCAAAGGTGGTGAGCACTCCTCTCTCCGAGTTGCAGTACTATATTGTGAGCAGGTTAGCTTGCCATGGTTCTATACGATCAGGGTACTTCGTAGACAATGACACAATCTCCAAAGTCCTTGACGATCTCTTGAAGTGCAGCAATCCTTGGACCTGTGCTCACGGGAGACCTACGATACTACGATTCTCCCATGGTACACTTGAAGGATGGTTCAGGCGTTCGGGGTAGATTACTCACGACCATCCTTCATCATGTCAAAACCGAGGGTCTTGAGCGTCAATGGGAGGAAATCAAATTCCTTGATATAATTAATGTTTGACATGCTCATCTGGTAACTGATTGGCTCGTCAATGATGTAGTCGTGCTTGAGGTAGAACCTCATAATTTCGTCGTGTGCTGCATTGTACTCCTCAAATGACCTATGAGCAGAGATCACTATTCCATCGAGGTTCTTGGATATGTACATGAAGGGCGCCAGAAGTTGCCGTACCATCTCTGATGCTTCCACTCTCTGAGCCATGGTCGTCATAGGATTGAACTTCCGATAGGAGAAGACGAGGATCTTTAAACCAAGCTTCTGCAGATCAGGAACCGCCCTCGGGAAGCAGATGTTCTGCTCAAGGAACTTCTTCTTGGCGTTGGCAACCGTGTTCCTAGACACACCCACCTTATCAGCAATCAAGGTGTCTGATTCCTCGGGGAACTGAACAAGACCTGCTAGTACTTTCTTCTCTGCCTTGGTCAGTTTGGCCTTTGTGACCTTTCCAGAGGGTATTGTCTGCCTCTTCTCGTAGGGGTCTGAGGCGAATCCAAATATTTTTGCAACTAAGGACTCATAGTCCATGAATGCTCGTACTCTACTGATCTCGAACGGGAAGTAGACCACGGACATTCCGTTCTTGTCGAGGAATTTATTCTCGCTATATAATTGGACGAATTTTTCTTGGTTCTTAGAGTACTCCGTAAGATTAGCTGATGCAGAGAGATTGAAAGCCTTGTTGGACTCTGAGGCTATGTGGAAATCCTCGACAAAGCTTTCGAGAAGATCCTTTGCCACCCTCATTCTCTCCTCCAGAGTGGTGAACCTATTGAGGTGACCGTGCATTGCAACGAGGAGTTCCAGTCCAATCTTGGGGAAATTCGGTACGTAGTATCTGGTATAGTACCCATTCTCCTTAAGCCTAGTCTTTATGCTACTAAAGGTTGATTTCTTCATTCCAATCTGGGAATGGACCGCCTGATCTGTAAGGTCAGGCCATTTGATTAAACTGTGTAAAACTCGCGCTTCGTTCTGGCTCAATGAATTTGAAGGATCATTTTTCTGCCATTCTTCGTATAATG
Organism: Candidatus Heimdallarchaeota archaeon; assembly: GCA_027077875.1. Lineage (GTDB taxonomy): Archaea > Asgardarchaeota > Heimdallarchaeia > Heimdallarchaeales > Kariarchaeaceae > S139-21. Next base: position 34,048 of record JALWRB010000216.1, on the reverse strand, counting down.
ACGACACTAATTTCCCTTATGACGAACTCATTGAAAAGGGTTTTCAAAATATGCGCATTTGATCAAATTTGGAATTTTTTCTAAATTCGCAGAGAATATAGGTCTTAGATTGGAAATTATATTAAAATTAATTAAATTCGTGATTTCGATTATCAAACTCAATGACATACGAACTAACGATCAATATCGAATTAAAAATTATACCCATGATTGCTTATAAATTTAAAACATGACTCATAACATGACTAGAAGCGAGTGTTCGGAAACAAAATAATTTGAACATAGCTGGGTTTGACGAAGGAACGAATCGGTAGAGGTCAACAAATAAGTTTGGATCTCCTATTACTTCATATCACCCAGATAGAATACGCGTGTCTGTAGAGTTTGTATGCTACGTTTACAATTGAAATTTCAATTTATTTTAGAAAATTTCAAACATGATTGATTCGTTGAACTAGTCGTCCTCTTTTTTAGCTCCTAAACTGGGCCCTCCAGACTTCTTGGATCCAAGGCTAGGCCCACCACCCTCTTTCTTCGCTCCAAGGCTGGGGGAACCACCAGGACCACCACCAAGACTTGGTCCACTCGACGTGCTAGAACTACCACCAAGACTTGGACTATTACCCAAACTTGGGCTACCTCCGAGACTTGGACTACCAGATCCTCCAAGGTTTGGACCGCTTTCACCCGTCTCTCCACCACCCGAGTCATTGTCAAGGATCTTGACATTGCTAAAGTGATCCTTCGGTCCGACGGTATCACCACCTCCCTCCGCGGCTGCTGCTCTTCTCGCTGCCAGTTTCTTCTTGAGTTCACCGAGGAAGTTCGCCTGCCCTCCACCCCCTGGGCTACTGGGTCTCTGTGGAGGCGGTCGCATAGGTGGCGGTTTGGCAACCGGTTTGGGAGTGGACGCTGGTTTGGATCCACCTCCTGCTAGATTGGGTGTGCTCCCACCTCCCGATAGCTTAGGAGCACCTCCTCCTGCGAGGTTGGGTCCACCTGCAGAGGGAGTAAACGGCTTGATCGCACCCGGACCCCCACCTGGTCCGCCCATAGGACCTCCACCAGGTCCACCACTTGACTTCCCAACCGGTCTCGCAGCGGGGGAGGCAACAGCACCAGGCGCGGCCACTGCACCAGGAGCTACAGCACCGTAGAGGTCCTTGAGACTGAAGATCGTTCGAACCGCCTGAGTTGGTGTGAGCCCCGATCTCCTGAGCATCTCAAGTTCGTCCGGATCAAGGTTAATGGTAATGCTTGTCGAGCTCTCGATAGTCGGGGAGACCTTTCTGCGGTCCTTCTCGAGCTCCTCGAACTCTGGCAATTTCCCGAGCTCCTCAATGCTCTCGATCCCCCTGTCCACAAGCACCTGATTGATAATCCTCAATGTGGCCTCTGGTCGTTTGAAACCAGCGAAACGGGTCACAGCAGCCAGATCCTTGGTTAGCCAGTAGTGATGAAGAATAGATCTCTTCCTGAAATCATTAGCAGTCCACCTCAATTCGGGGTTCTTCCCACGTTGTAGACGGTAGAGCCAGGTCGAGACTGTGGAGCTCGATATCCTCTCTTTGGTCCTCTTGGAGATGAAATACGCGTTGGATGGAGAGAGTTGCCTGAATCTCCACCGCTCGTAAACCTTGAGGAAAGCAAGTGTCCGCTTGGGAAGGGCTATCGCCCTAGATATCTGTGTGTTTGACTCAAAGAACAGTACCTTCTTCCCCTCTAGGTCTATATCGGAGACATTCAGATTAATGAGCTCTTTCAACCTTGCTCCTGTGGCAAAGAGGAGTTCGAGGATGGCCCTCTCCCTAATATGGCGGGTCTTTGCGAGGAGTTCTTCGAGGTCTGCGATTGTCATGATTGGCTTGGGGAGTTTTCTCCTTTTCTTGACCTTCGCCTTGTCCCTCTTTTCAATCTCCTTCGTCTCTTCCTCGTCGAGCCCGGCGATCACTCTCTCTGCTTCGGACACCTCCTTGACCTGGCCCTTTTTACGCTTGCGTTCCTCCGCTTCTTTCTTCCTCAAGAGTACGATTGGGTTCTCCCTTTCGTATTCCTCGGACTCAATCAGCACACGGTAGAAGGTGTGGAGGATCGACTTGATGTTTGTATCGCCATCTGATTGGTTAAGAAAGTTCTGCACATCAATAGGAGTGACATCCCACAGGCTCTTCTTGTGCAGCAGGAGAAAATCACCGAACTGTTTCACGATGTTGACGTAGTGGGCTCTTGTCCCCGGATGGAGGGTATTATGAAGGTTGAAGACATCGATTGCTTCCTTGTTACGCTTTTTGTTCGACTTCCGCCTCATGAACGGTCGTCTTGCCATCAGTCAATTCCTCCGTACACTGGGATGCCCAGCTCGTCAATTGCCTCGTCGATAGCGTCCCTGATGAGTGTATCTTTCCAACCTGGAAAGTTCTTGTCCTGAGCGATGAGGTACTCTTTGAGTTTCTTGTCCGTTTCAAGGTGCGCAACAATCTCGCTGAATGGAGGTAGCCGCCCAACACTTCCCTTGCTCTCAATGTACCGCTTAACTCTCTGGTAGATAAGTTTCTCTGGCTCTGTTTGCAAGACATTATCCAGTTCGAAGTCGAAGCTCTCCTCGTCGTCGCTGTCCTTCGCTTTGCCCTTCTTTCTACCTCTAGCGAGGGAGGCACCAGACCTCTCGAAGTCAAGGAGTTTTCCAATTAGCGAGTTGAACGCGTCTTGAAGAGTAGCCAATCGAATCTCCATCCTCCGCTCGAGGTTCTCCATAGCGGTGAGTATCTCTTCTAAAAGGAAATCTTCCTCTTCCTCCTCCTCCTCTTCCTTCTCTTCTTCTTCAACGTCCTTCTCGTAGATCGCTTCTTCAAGAGCGAGAACAACAAAGTTGGTCAGATTCATCTCCTCCTCCATGGCCTTCTTGGTCACCTGGTCCTTGAAGTCAGGATCCACTCGGATATGGATATACGATGATTTCTTCTCCCGGGGGATTAGGCCTTTTGGAGGTTTTTTGTCGCTCTCGGACATTCTACTAATACTATAATGGAGCACGGTGATTATTAAGGTTGCTCAAAGGAGAGGTCTCTCTTCACGTGGTTCCAAATCGGGAGTTTTCGAGGGGAAATGTTTATTTCACTTGTGGGCCAATTCTCTCATAGACATGTTTGGAAAGAAGAAGAAAACCCTTTTTGATCATATCAAAGATTACGACAATCCTTACAATGACATTGAATACCTCGTAAAGCCAGTCTACAAGGAGAAACTCGTCAGCTCGGAGCACAAGCAGCTAGAGGAGGACATAGAAGAGTACTTTGATCTAATACACCCAATGGTCAGGGACTTCATCAACTCCTATGCTCTTCTCATCGAGAAGTATAATGAAGCAATGGACAAGCTCGAGAATTCAGCCAAGAATGCACGTAGATCACTCACCATTGAGCAAGAGAACGTCCAAGAACTTACTGATCAGCTCAGAGAGGTCAAGAAGCAATTGGCATCAGAGGGTGTCATTAGGAGAGATCTTGAGGAGCGTCTCAAAGATGAGAGGACACATATGCAGAGTGTGTTTAACCAAGAGAAGAAGACCCTTGAACTCCTCGTGGAAGAGAAGCTTCCACCTGGGATAACAATTGACGAGATCGTAAAGAAGGTCGTTGGAAATGTCGGAGACTCAGAAGAGACCGAGAGGCTAAGGAAGAAGGTCGAGGATCTTGAGAAGCGTCTCAAGGAGGAAAGGGAAGAGAACGAGAGAATACAGGAAGAGATCTCCACTTCCTTCATGGAGAAGATGATGAGATCAGACGAGATTATTGATAACCTCAAGAAGAGACTCGGAGAGGAATAGGATAACAACAGTAGGTGTAGAGCTGTAATCTTCATCAAGTTTTAAATAAACTCACTCGAACTTGGAATCAGAGAGCGAACATAGGAGCTAGAATGCAATGACAGATGTTGTAAATGTTAAAGGTGTCGGAAAGAAGACGGCAGAGAAACTAGGCTCCGCCAATATAGACACCGCAGAAAAGCTGGCAGCAGCCACCGTTGATGAGGTAGTCGCACTCGGTATCGGTAAAGGAACCGCGGCTAAGATCATTAATAACGCCAGAGAGCTTGTTGAATCAACCATTGCAGAACCTGTAGAGGAGGTCAAGCCTCCAGCAGAGGAACCGAAGGAGGAAGTCAAAGAGACCCCTGTTGAGGAACCTGTTGAAGAGTCAATTGAGGAACCCACTGAGGAGCCAATTGAGGAACCTGCTGAGGAAACAATCGAGGAACCGGTCGAGGAAACCCCTGTAGAGGAACCTGTAAAAGTAGCTGAGAAACCAAAGAAGAAGGCTAAGAAGAAGACCACTCCTAAGAGGACTATTCCCGACGATTATGACGAGCCAACCTACTCTCGAAAGAAGAAGGTAGCTCAGGTCAAGAAGGTCGAGAAGGAGGTTGAGATTATTGACGAGTCAGATCTTGAGAATAGGTCGACTTGGGTAGTCAAGGCCAAAGAACTCAGTGAAGAGGAGAAGAAGAAGAAGGCAGAGAGGAAGAAAATCAGGTCTATGGCAGACCAGATTACTCGTGAGATCCCCTCACCGCCACAACCCGTGAAGGCTGTCAAGACCGGAAAGAAGGCAAAGAGCGAGAAACCAGTCAAGAAGCAGAAGGAAACAAAAGAGGTTAAGGTCTTCGAGAAGAAGAAAAGAGAGGTAATTGAGTACTACGCTCCCGAGGATGTCAAGAGGTCATTCAGAACTTTCAAGGTCCGAGGGAAGAGTGGAGTCTCAAATGAGTCCAAGCCAAGATCGGTTATCGAGAAAGGCACTGCTCTAGGTTTTGTCTCCTCTCACAGAAGGAGTAGAAGAGATATAAACAACAGTCAACTCATTGTCCAACTCAACCCTGAGTTCGACAGCGAGGCTGTTATCGGGAAGACCATCACCTTCACTTATCCTGACAACGGAGCTGTAGTTGTGGGTAATATCTACAAGCGCTTCGGGAAGAGAAGCTCAAGAAAGGTACTGGTAAAATTCGAGAAGGGTATCAGACCCATCAGCAGATACCAGATAGTTTACGCAAAGTAATTTTCTTATAGACGCTCTCTACCAATACTATTCTACACGATCTATACGAAATATCACACGGATCAGCAAGTATGAGATAACCATATTCACCAAGATAAAGAGAAGGATCTGGTTAAATGTCAGAGGTGGGAGTTCAACATTCATCCCAAACAATCCGCTGATGATCGTCGGGATCACCATGAGCGAACCGATAATTGTCAGGTTGTACAATCTCTGGTTCATAATGTGAGAGGCCATAGAGATGTGGATGTTGACGAGGTCATTTATCGAGCTCCGCTGGCTCTCAAGCTGATCAATTAGGTAGAGAACCCTGTCCTCAACATGCTCAAATATCACATCAGTCATATCAGGATCTCCAATGATCTCGCGAGCAACCTCTAAGTCTGCTCTGGAGTCCTTTATACCCTCGAAGAGTCTACCTTTCAGATCTGTAACTCGCGATAGGAACCCCTTTGCCCTAATCCTCCCCTTGAGCTCATTCTGTTCCATCCTCTCTATCTCATCCTCAATCTCGGCACTGACCATTATTGAGTTGTCGGCCAGTTCTTCCAGAATGAACCCGATGACCTGGTTGATCTCCATTGATTTCTTGCGGAGAATCAGCTTGGACATGATCTGATGAAAGAGATGGTGATCCCTGTTGGTGATGCTGATCAGGGTCTTACCTACAATCATTAAGGAAACCTGTAGTTGAAAATCATCTGTCTCCAGTATCTTTATAGTTGGAAGCTTGACGATGATCACCTTGTAGGTCTCGTCATTCTCCTCGAGGGTGGAGTACTCTTGTATTCTCGGACGTTGCTCTTCCAGAAGATCGTCGACGAAGCTCTGTGTTCTCATCACGATAGACGGGAGAATACGTCTCACATCATCATGTGCTCTAAGGGATATCCACCGCTGTTTGGTTTTCACTGTCTCGTTGATGTCCGAAGGTATGGATTCATCTAGTTTGACGGGAACATTATTCTCATCAAACGACAGCGTTCTGATCATCCTAGGTCAGACATGTTCTTGAGCTACTTATAGATGATCATCAGTTCTCGGTTCAGTCATCACTCAGTTACGATTTCAGTACTCCATGGGTACTTCTCACGGATACTCTTGGTCACACTTGAGACTTTCTTAACCTCATCCGTTCCGTTGTAGAATAGGATCCTGCACTCACCACCACGTGTTCTCTTGAGCTTCTGATAGACGGTTTTCGTAGTCCTCACGAGGTCGAAAACAATGAGGAGTTCCGCTTCAGGGATGTCAAGATCTCTCTCACCCACATTGGATATTATCGCCACCATCTGCTTGTCTGCCTGTCTGAACTCCTGCAGTATCTCGTCCCTCTTTTTGTGGGGTATTCGACCTGTGATCTTGATAGTGCCAATCCCCATCTGGTGCAATCTGCTCTCTAGAAGGTCGCAGGTAGAGAGGTATGAACATAGGACCACTGATTTCTGTGCATGCTTCACAAGGTCGAAGGTCTTGTGGAACTTCCCAGGAACATCCCTGATTGTATCCCTCACCCACTGTGGATCAAGACCATAAGAGTATAAGTGCTTCTTGCTGTCCTCGCCGGGGAGCCCCCAGAGGTACTTCCTCACGAGGTATCCCTTATTGAATTTCTGGAGGAGCGATTCCTCTACGGGAAGATAGGTGTTGAAGATCTTACTCGGTCGATCCCTGATCTCCTTGGCAAGTGCAGGATCCTCCTCCTCAAGGCTCTGCAGTATCTCCTCCCTTGCTTCCTCAATGTGAGCTTGTAGCTCCATTGTCAGGTTTGCCATATTCTCGTCTTCGACCGCGGTGGGAATAATTGAGGTGACCGCGATATACTCGGAGATATCTGTGGTCATGAGCTCATCCATAGTTATAAGCTGTGCCCCTTTAAAGTAATCTACGAGTGTATTTAACTCGTTCCTAATGACGAGCTGCTGGTTGTCCTCTATGTAGTGCTCGTCCCTCAGTGTTCCGCTCATCCCGATTATCGTCTTATCCCTGAAAAATTCAAGGAGCTTGCCGTATGGCTGCTTCAGTGATGAGGAGGTGGACCTTCTACGGATAAGCTGATCCACCTCATTGATCAGCACAATATCGAAGTGGTCAATCGCATTAGGGTCTATCTTGAGTGTATTCATCAAGGTCTGAGGGAGGGAAAGTACGACCTTTGCATTCCTGAGCTTGTACGCTCGGTTCTTTGATGGAAGGCGTGAGTCTATCATTTCCACAGATCTCAATCCGTATACATCCCTAAAGTACCGGTAGGTCTCGTACAAAGAGGTTGAAGCCTGAAGGAGCAGGAGGATATTCTTCTCCCTGAACCTCTTGGCGATAAGCTCGTACTGGAGATAGCGTTTTCCCGAACCACAGTCCAGCTCGATTATAGTGTTCAGACCACGAAGAGTGTTGGTTAGGGTTCTGTCTAGGATCTCTACTTGGTACCCTCTGGGCTTAAATTCTGTCGGTTTGATAACAGAGTTATTCACCTCCAAATATATATCTTGAGTACACTACCTTCAATCTGATTAAAAATGAAATTTAGTAACCAATCGCTTGTCCATCAGCCCTAGGATCCGAGCCAGCTTCCCAGACATCATCAACTCGATTAATTATCTGGCCCCTTCCGAATATTGTACGGGCGAAGCCGGCGGTTGGGATCACGTTGTGACCCATCTGTGATAGCTTGGACATCGTCTTAACAGATATTCCCTCCTCAAGATTGACCCTTCCATTCGACATCCCGTCGCCTATGCAGAATCGTGGGGCGTCCAGGGCCTGCTGAGGATTCATCCTGAAATCAACCATATTAGAGATGACCTGCATGTGGCCTTGGGGTTGCATGAAACCACCCATAACTCCAAAGCTAGAGTAGAGTTCTCCGTCTCTTGTAGCCATACCTGGAATTATGGTATGGTATGGTCTTTTGTTGGGTTCTAGCATATTGGGATGACCCCTTTCAAGTGAGAAATTATGTCCCCTATTCTGGAGGGTAAACCCACATCCCTCTGGGATTATTCCTGTTCCAAATCCCATATAGTTTGAGTTAATGAAGCTACATGCATTCCCATCGGCGTCTGCTACGCTGAAATATACTGTGTCAGAGCTTGTGAAAGGACTTCCCCTCTGGACATCTACAGTAGCCCTATCGGGGTTAAGAAGGCCCCTTCGTTTCTTGGCGTATTCCTTGTTGAGAAGACCCTCGATGGGGACATCAACCACAGCAGGATCAGCTACATACCACCGTGTATCGGCAAAGGACAGTCTCATCGTTTCAATGAGGGTATGTAGGTGCTCTGGTGATGAGTGTACCATATCCTCCACGTCAAAACCTTCGAGGATGTTCAGGCCAATTAGTGCGGTTATTCCTTGTCCATTGGGTGCGATCTCGAATACCTCGATACCTCTATAGTTAGTTGAGATGGGTGCTTCGAAGGTCGACCTATGAGCTGCAAGATCCTCCAGAGTCATTGTACCCCCGTATTTCCCAAGTATCGCCACGATTTTCTCTGCTATGCGTCCTTTGTAGAAACCATCCTTACCGTTCTCTGCAACCTCTCTAAATGTCTTGGCAAGGGTGGGGTTTCTCATTATCTCTCCAGCATTGGGACCCCTTCCGTCAATCAGCATCTCATCCGCATGAGGCCACCTTTTGAGCTGCCTCTCCGCACCTCTTCTCCAAGCTCTACTTGTGAGTGGTGCAACGGGGAACCCCTCTTCTGCCAGTCGAATAGCCGGAGCCAGTACGTCTTTAATTTCCATCGTACCAAATTTCTCAACAGTGTCTACCCATCCTGCGGCCGCTCCTGGAACAGTCACAGTGTGAACACTGAAAGGTTCAAGAGAGCTAATACCCTTCTCGTCAAGGTAGTCCAAGCTCAAACCCTTGGGTGATCGTCCACTACCGTTGAGGCCCTTGACTTCTTTACCGTCGTAGAAAAGTGCAAAGCAATCTCCCCCAATACCCGTGGAGGTGGGTTCAGTGACGTTCAGAGCTGCAGCTGTTGCAACAGCAGCATCTGCTGCATTTCCTCCCTGTTTCAAAATCTCTATTCCTGCCATAGATGCCAGTGGTTGTGAGGATGCCACAACACCGTTCTTGGTAAAAATCTGTGATCGTCTGGAATTGAAGATGTCCACAGTTGAAATTAGATTTGCAATTATTATCCTTTCTCCCGCGGCAATTCCAAAATTTTTTCTCTAAGGTCTTATTAAGATGTTAGAAATTTTGTTAGATGTGAAAACCGAGGAGTGGATAGTCGAACCGAGGGGCGATGAGTTCTTTACTGCAATCCGTCTACATCCGTCAGAGCCACTTCTCGTAATTGGCACAGACACTGGGAAATTGATTCTTTACAACCTCAAATACAGAGAGATTGTCCACGAGATTCAGAATTTTGAGGAGACTCCATTTGGAGATCGTGTGTTAATTGTCGCTCCCGTCAGGGATCTTTTCGTGGACGGGAATAACAACCTCATCTACCTGTTTATGCACAATGGAGTGTACAAAGTTAATCTCATTGGGTTCGACATCGAGAGCTCAATACCAATCGACGAAGAGGTCATGGCTGGAACAGTATCTTACGAATACCAAAGGTTGGCCTACCTCACAAAATCTGGTCTTGTATCAGTCTGGAAACTGGGTATCGAGTTTAACGTAGGTGACTATCAACTTGATCCCCCAATGCACACATGTAAGCTCTCTATTCTCAATGAAGAAGAGGTCGTCGTATCCTCCCAAGACGGAACTGTCACCAGTATCAACCTCAAGAAGAAGTCCCACAAGTCACTTCACGATTTCTCACAGATAAGCTACCTCATTGACAGTTACTACTATGACGACAATGATGACTTCTATGTCTCACTCACCCAAGACGGTAGCGTTAGGGTAATCCAGAGATTATCATCGAACGAGATAAAGAGCGTGAAGTCACTCTCCACCTATTTTGCAGATACTCAAGAACCGAGGAAGAGCCTAAGACAGGTGATTTCATCATCGAAGAAAATTATGAACCCTATAGTGTTTCTGTCCGATCTCTCGGATGATATGGGTTTTGGGGAGGAAATTGTTACAAAGTCAAATAGGATAAATAGAGTTTCTAAGGACCGCTACGAGGTTCTGGCACAAGATATTGAAAAATCCAAAGACGAGAAGTCCAGAGATGCGGAAATAAAGGAATTGGTGACTGGTGACTCTCCCGAACTCACTCTGGCTCAGGCTGTTGAGACATACGTTACCTACAAGAATGCCAAGACGAGAGATGTCCTAAGGAAGGTCTGTATGATGCAGGGGTTAGACCCGAAGATGGCGGTCTTCTCCTGGCGACTGAATCAAAAACGATCAAGCGGTTTGATCGCACTCACAAACAGGATGACTGCGATGAGATCAGCGAGGACTCAGAAGAAATACCTCGTTATTTCTCTCGCCATTCTCATTCTCATACTCAATGTACTCTTCTACTCGTTCGGTCCAAGGGTTCAACAATGGCTTGTACTCTACCTCGGTATGTCGACCACATCTCTTCTTCTCCTCCTTCTACTGAATAGAATTAACCAAGACCCGCGAATACCATTCATTCCGGATTTTCGGATGTTCTGGAACTTTGGGATGGTGATGAACACGGTCCTCTTAGTTTTCCAAATACTTGAGATACTAAATATTATAATCCTATGATTACTGTAGATTACTCACGATTACGTCTCTGAACTTCTTGGCGTCGTCAAGACTGTATCCGAATCCAAAGGGCATCCTCATTTCATCACTGACAAGCTCAACCGTGTAGGTGTCTCCCTTTCTGACAACAAGGATTCTCTCGACCTTTTCGAGATCCATGGTTATACCCTTTCTCGAAATCAGTTTATTCCTCTTATAGGTGACCTTGTTGTTTGCATTGTCTATGATAATGATATCCTTCTGAATTATACCATCGAGTAATCTGAACCCAAAGTAAGCGATGGGAAATCCAATGACCAACCAGAAGAGCAGGATACTGACGTATTTCGTCCATTCACCACCATTTTTTGGAGTGCTGAGGAATAACCATCTCAGCATCTCGATCACAACCCTGGTAATAATCAATAGGAGTATAGCCCCAATTATTCCACGCAGGAAGTCACTACCTTTCAGTTTGTCACTGACTCCCTCAAGTTCAATTCCGTTCTCAGTCTCACGGGATTTGAAGAGATTCTCTCTCAAATTCATATCCTCTACCTTTAGAGGTTGGACATTAGCAGCCCTTACCTTACTAGCTAGGTCAGCGTCAGTCTGTCCCACTGGAATAATCTCTGGATAGATTCCACTGTGATCTATCATCTTGATCTGTGCAATCTCTGCTACTCTCTCGACGAACTCGTTCATATTATTGTCAAACCCTTTCTTGATACTGAGCATTCGTATGGGCTCAACAGTGTTTGCAGGGAGGTACGCAATTTCCCATTCTTCCGTGTAGCTCACACCTAATCCACCCTCTCTGTATACCAGTTCTTCATCTATCTGCCTGATTCTCTCAATGTCATCAGGGGTGAGATCGTCACGGGGGACCGAGGCTTCGTAGCCATCATAGCTCAATGTCTGATAAAGAATAGCTTCCTTCTCAGCTCTCAGAGATCTAAGGTAAGCCAACCGTCTTCTGGTAGAGGTGTTATTAGCTGACGTTGTCTCTACAATCCTGAAATTTCGCTTGAGGATGATTTTGTCATCTGGATTTATGGGGATTGTCACCTTGTTCCCAAAAATACCCTGCCGTCTGATCGTAATGGTACCCGCAGTATTGTCAATCAAGGCAATCCCAGATTCAGCGAAAGCCCGGGTGATGAATGTGAAGAATGCAGCAATAAATACGATCACAACCAGAAGCATGGGATTAGAGGGTCCTAATATTGCAAAAGCCATACCTATTATCGGAGTCCCGAGGAAGATCATCCAAATCATGACATAGTTGAAGGTTCTTCTCCAACTCTCGCGAAGTTCAAGGCTTACAACTCCCCCTTTGTCGATCTCTTTCAGTTTCATAAATGGTAGTAGTTGCATATGCTTAAAAAATTTGGTAGATAATTGTGAAAATATACTTAATATGAGTGGTATTCATTCATTTTTATACACCTACATTCTGGAAAGGTAGGTGTGTAATTGATGAGAATCTATTATAATGAAGGGGTAGATTCTCTGACTAATGGCATTTGAGAAAATAAAAGTCGAGAACCCAGTTGTGGAACTCGACGGAGATGAGATGACCAGAATCATCTGGCAGTGGATTAAGGACAAACTTATCCTTCCCTATCTAGATATCGACCTTAAGTACTATGATCTCTCTGTTCAGCACAGGGACGAGACTGATGATCAGGTCACAATCGATGCTGCTAACGCTATCAAGAAGTACAATGTAGGAATTAAATGTGCAACCATCACACCCGATGAGGCACGAGTTGAGGAGTTTAACCTCAAGAAGATGTGGAAGTCACCAAACGGTACGATAAGGAACATTCTCGGTGGTACGATTTTCAGGGCACCTATTGTCTGCAAGAACATCCCCAGATTGGTTCCCGCTTGGACCAAGCCAATTATTGTCGGAAGGCACGCCTTTGGTGACCAGTACAAAGCTACCGACGTGAAGATTGGAGGAGCAGGTGTACTCAAGATGGTCTTCGAAGGAGCAGATGGGGAAAAGAAGGAGTGGGAAGTTCACCAGTTCCCAGAGCACGGTGGAGTTGCCATGACTATGTACAATCAGGATGACTCCATTAGGGACTTTGCAAGGGCCTCAATGAGGGTAGCTCTTGACAACAACTATCCACTGTACCTCTCGACCAAGAACACCATCCTCAAGGCCTACGATGGCAGGTTCAGGGATCTCTTCCAAGAGGTCTTTGACAACGAGTTCAAGGAGGAATTCGAGAAGAAGGGACTGACCTATGAGCACAGGCTCATCGACGATATGGTTGCGCAGGTGCTGAAGTGGGATGGAGGATTTGTGTGGGCACTTAAGAACTATGACGGTGATGTCCAGTCCGACACCGTTGCACAGGGTTTTGGCTCACTCGGGATGATGACATCGCAGCTCGTCTGCCCTGACGGTAAGACACTTGAAGCAGAGGCAGCTCACGGGACAGTTACCAGACACTACAGGCAGCACCAACAGGGTAAGGAGACCTCCACAAACCCTGTTGCATCAATCTTTGCATGGACAATAGGTCTGAAGCACAGAGGTAAGCTTGACGGTAACGACAAGCTAGTCAACTTCGCTGAGACCCTTGAGAAGGTATGTGTTGAGGCAATCGAGGACGGGAAGATGACCAAGGACCTAGCTCGATCGATTCATGGAACCCTTAACCCTGACAGGAGCACATGGTTAACGACTCAAGAATTCATGGATGAGTTAGACAGAAGGCTGAAAGAGAAGCTGATCAGCTAAATCTTAGAGAATAATTATTTCGTTAAAAAGATTGCAATACATTGTTAATTCCCGCTACGACATGATGTTGTCGATGATGAAGGCATAATAGAATGCAGTCTCCTTCATATAGTCATATCTTCCAGATGCACCGGAGTGTCCAGCTCCCATATTGATCTTAACCAGAAGCTTGTTCGAACCCTTCCAGTGATCACGGAGTTTGGCTGCCCATTTAGCAGGTTCCCAGACGTGAACACGGGGATCATTCAATCCTCCAGTGATGAGGAGATTGGGGTACTCCTTGTCACTGACATTGTCGTAGGGTGAGTACTCATACATCCACTCAAACTCTGTCTCAATATTAGGATTACCCCATTCCTTGTACTCGAATGTCGTGAGGGGTATGGAATCGTCCATCATGGTGTTGATCACATCGACAAATGGAACCTGAGCAATTGCTGCCTTGAAGAGATCGGGTCTTAGATTGATTGTTGCACCAATTAGAAGACCACCAGCACTACCACCCCAGATAGCAATCCTGTCCTTGCTTGTGTATTTGTTCTCGATGAGGTACTCTGCACTAGCGATGAAGTCCTTGAAGGTGTTCATCTTCTTCGCGAGTTTGCCATTCTCATACCACAGTCTTCCAAGCTCTCCTCCACCACGTATATGTGCTATGCAGTAGATGATACCACGGTCGAGAAGGCTCAGTCTCTTGGCGTCGAAGTACGGATCTATACTGGCGCCATAGGATCCATACCCATAGAGGAGCAATGGTGCAGTCCCATCAAATTTAACATCTTTCTTGTACGCCATAGAGATGGGAATCTTAGTCCCGTCCTCTGCCTCTGCATAAAGGCGTTCTGAAGCATAGTCATCCCTGTTGAAGTTGTTAACTACATCTGTTTTCAACGTCTTAACTGCTCCAGTTGAGAAATTCACCTCCATCTCGGACATAGGTGTGATCAGTGAGGAGTAGTGGAACCTGTAAGTTTGAGTATCATACAGCTTGTTCGCTTCGGAAGGGAAAATGCCGTAAATCTTTTCGGGAAGATTAACTTCCTCAAAACTCTCATCTGTATAATTCAAGTACAGAATTGACCGGAACCCACCTTTTCTGACGAAGACAACCATATAATCCTTGAAGCAACTTGGAGTCTCGACCTTACGATTCAGATCGTGATCAAGGAGTACTGACCAGTTCTCCTCTGAGGTATCTGTAACCGGAGTCTTACAGAGTTTGTAATTCTTGGCATCCCGATTGGTCGTGAAGTAAAAGTATCCTTCGTGGTGATCGATGATGAACTCCTCACCTTCCTTCCTCCCTTGGAATGGAGTTATGGGACCACCGTTCTCTAGGTCAATGTAGTATGCCGTTGTGGTGTCTGGACCATTGGCAAAGACCAAGAGGAATTTCTTGTCCCGACTTGGATACTGGTAAATGAAGAATCGGTTGTCGTCCTCTCTGAACAATTCATCATCATTTGAGTCTTTGTCTCCTAGCTTGTGCCTTCTGACAGTGTATGTTCTGTGGATCTCATCGAGCTCGTTATAGTAGAGGTAATCACGGACCACGACAAAGTCTCCACCTACGCCAGAGATCTTCTCCTCAAGGATCTGTCCCGTTCTCAGATCCTTAAACACGATGTCGTAGGTCTCGTATCCGGAGAAGTCCACTGAGTACATCAAGATATTGTGACCACTATCGAAGCCGATGTCTCCAACTCTGCAGAAGTCCTTGCCCTCTGCAAGCTCGTTCACATCGAGAAAGACCTCCTCGTCTGCATCCAGGGTCTTTCTTCTGCAGTAGATGGGATAGTTTTTCCCCTCTTCTGTTCTCGTATAGTAGTAGTAGTCTCCCCACCTGTAAGGATGACTTTGGTCGGTCTCGTTAATCCTCGATTTCATCTCTTGGAAGAGGGTATCCTGAAGGTCTTTCGTGTGCGCTAACTGTTCCTCAGAATATGCATTCTCAGCTTTGAGGTAATTCAGAACCTCCTCAGAGTCCTTGTTCCTCATGTAGTGGTAGTCATCAATCAGTGTCTTACCGTGGATCAATATTTCCTTTCGATCCTTCCTCGCAATAGGTGGTTCCATATGAAGCTATGTCATTCCAACCCATTCTTTAATAGAACCATTGAACCGTAAAAGAAATGCACATTTGCTTGATAGGGGTTTTGATTCTACTGTATCTGAATTTAATTCACAATTGGTCCTTGGAAGGAGAGATACCTAATTTATTCCTGAATAGTATTCTTGGATAGCCCATCCAGTAAGTGTCAATTGGTTGCTTCCGTCATTCATTTCCACTATTGATGTGGATTGCCCATACACAGACCTAGCATAAACTCTGACTGTTACTTCGACGTAAAGGCCCCTATTCGCACTCAATTGACCTGATCCTGAATAAATTGTGTAAGATGTTGTACTACTAATAGATGAAGTGTATGTTCTTGAATATTCTGCGAGAACCTGTTGTCCAACTGCATCATTGTAATACAATTTTACAGTCACCTTAATGTACTTATTGGATCCAGAAAGATCTGCTTTCAAATTATACGTGACATAGGATTGATAAATCTTACCTGATTTGCCAGAGTACTCATAGTCATTACCTGGAACTGCAGTGTCATAAACTTGATTAATACTTGCTTCACCAGGTGTAAACCAGTTATTCTTCCCCTTTGCATATACCTTAATTGTGGTACCTGTCGGTGTTGAAGCAGTGAGAACCGAATTACCACTCTCAACTCTATTGTATTCATCTTCATACATTCCTGAGAATGTACCATTCTTCACTGTTACCCACCCTAGCGCAGAAGTAGAGCTCAAGGTAACAAGCAAGACGTTGATCAGTAAAATGATACTGATACTCTTCAAGATATGACTTTTTCTCGCCATTGATTAGATTTTTTTTTGAATAAATAAAGATAACGTTTATTACTTGTGAATTAGTTGGAAAAATAATACATGATAGAAGTCTCAAATATTAACTTTTCATATGGTTCTCACCAAATATTCGAGAACTTTTCCGTGAAATTTGCAGGAAAAATAACAGGGTTAATCGGTCAAAATGGAGCAGGAAAGTCTACACTTGTTAACCTAATTCTTGCCTTAAGAAGATCTGTTACTGGTAAGATTACTGTTGATGCTATGGACGTCATCTCTGAGAGAAATGAAGTGTTAAAGAGAGTAGGGGTGATGTTCGAAAGACCCGATTTCCCAGACTGGAGTACTATCGGAAGTCATCTAAAATTCGTTGCAAAATTAAGGGGATTATCCGAAGACGATGCAAGAAAAGAAGCTGAGCAATTATTGAAAAAATTCGATCTCTTTAGTAGAAAGGATTCAGTTTTCAAAACTCTCTCAGCTGGAATGAAACAAAAATATGCTATTGCAGTAGCGATAATTGGTCACCCAAAGTACGTACTATTGGATGAACCTACGGCTAACTTGGACGTCAGGGCCCGAAGTGATATCCTCGAATATTTACAGGAACTTGCCCTCACCAAAGACATGCACGTTATGATCCTAAGCCATATCCTCCATGATCTGGAGAGAATATGCGACGAGGTTGTCTTCCTACATGAAGGAAAAATAAAAGCCCACCACACAATGAAAGAGCTAATGAAAACTCAATTTATTAGAGACTATTCTATTAAGGTAGAGGAAGAAGATGAGGGGAAAATCCTTGACGAGTTAAATAAAGTGGGAGTAGAGAGAATAAAACAGAAAGGAACACTCATTGAGTTCAGGTTGAGAGATAAGGATCAAATTTCAAAACTGAATAAATACACCCTAACTCCAAGAAGGAGCCTTCTAGAACAGATATTCGTCGAAATAGTGGGAGGTGAGGAATAGATGAACGTCTTGGCAAGAGTATCTACAGGATTCATTTTTGTTCTGTTGGCTGCAACCCTGATTGTTGGGAATAACAGAGATCTTCTTAATTATACAAATGAAAAGAGTTCCTTGGACTACACTGTTCAAGATACTATTCCAGTTTACCGAGGTAGCTTGATTAAGGGTATAGTCACTACAAACGCCACATACATTTTGGTACTGACAGTAAGATCAGTGGATAACCAAACGATATCTTTACTTTCAAGGAATCTGACCCGTAATGGGGAGGTAAGACCATATTCATTTAAGTTGAGTATTACCAATGGTGGAATACTAATCATCAATGCTATTCCAAATTACAACACTACTGGAATTAGAGCTATGACTTTTTCCCTATCATTTGAGGTCGAGGTTGAAAATCTTGTTCTACTGAAAATAAGTTTTCCCTATTTGGCTAGTGCATCAATAATACTAACTGTATCAATACTGTGGTGGTGGTTTCGTGGTAGAGGACAATCAAAATTCATTTTTTATGGGAAAAGGGGTAATTTAGACTTTCTCGAAACCGGAGTCCCAGTGATCTTTTCAATCGCTATTTTTAGCTATAGGATCCCGAATTTCATTGAGTATGAGGAAGTGTACCAGATGATGTTGTCTGAGATTATGTTTAGAGGGTTTATTTTCAGTGGAATCTATTGGTCACTACTTATTTTCCTTGGATCACTCTATCTTACTAGAGATGTAGACTCCGTGAGAGAACAATGGATCACCTATCGAGGTAAAGAATACACCTTTCTCTATCGAATTCTATATGCTTTGAAGAATATAAGTCTCATATTATCCCAGGTCTTTGTTTACTATTACATCATCTTCTTTCACCTCTTCCTTGCATATCCCTATTCTATCAGGGATTGGACAAGTATTATTTCAGTCATCGCAGTCTTGATTGGGGCGGTAACGTTTCATTTATCAATATTTTCAGTTATCTTATTCTTCTCTAGAAAATTGGAAATGGTCGTATTTGCAGTCGGATACCTATCAGAAGCACTTCTTGAATCGGTAGTACACATTCCAACACTTGCATTAACAATTTTCAGAGATTTCTTAGATGGAACGCAGGGATATTTTGATACATTATTCCCTTTGTTACTATCGATACCAATATACACCTTCAGCTTTAGGAAGTACATTCAATCGGAGGTTTACTAATGAATATGAACAATATATCCAAAATTTCTATGATTTTCGGTATTTCTTTAATGATCCTTTCAACAGGATTTATTCAGAATGAGACCTTCTATGATGACTCACTTGAATTTCCAGAAGAGAACTATAATCGGTTAATACTTGTTCGTAGCAGGATTGGTGAAACCATTAACATCGATATTACTGATTTTACAGGGAATGTTTCTATGAAGATCAGTGATTACATCCAAGTAGATGGGTTTGTGAATATAAGTAAAGTTGTCACTCAAGATGTTACTATGTCATTCAAGATGAATTCTTCTAGTACAGTAGCTATACAAATTTGGTCAAATGAGGTATCAAGTGGTTATTATAAGGTATATAGTGAGGGCATTAGTTATGCATTTTTCATATATTTGGGTATCTCGGTGTCCCTACTGATGGGAGCAATCCTTATTGAGCAGTTTTGGAGAACCAGAAATATCCCCGATTATATCAAAGACGAAGTTCAGAGTCTAAAAATTCGACCATTTGTTATATTGGTAATCCTTAGTATTCCCTTATTGTGGGATACTGGACATCCAGAATTGCTAACAAAAAATATTGAAAGAGTATATTTCTACTCATGGGATTTCCATATTTATTCAGTCATCCAATCTGTGATTAACCCTAACTCTATCCTATTATTTTCAATTTTCCTTGTAGCACTGACATCGGGTAGGACATCAAAGACTTCTAGGGTAATGATGTACTCAGTCTATCCGATTAATGCATTAGAGCAATACAAAGCAAGGATGATTGTCTACATGTCTGTTCACCTTGCATTTATGACATATTTGAATTTACCAATTATAATTGGAAAGAGAGGTGATTTTGCTGGGTTTGAATATATCCCTACTATCTATCTCCCAGCGTTTCTCTACATTGCCTTGACTTATGTTGTATTCTTATTTATTCATGTACTTCTTCTGGATATAGTACGGAAGAGGAGTATCATCATGTGGATCAGCCCAATCCTCCTTTTCATTTCATCACTTTTTGGAATGACGATCTACCCCCTTGGTTTCCTTAACCAACCCTATGTAAATAACCCAGACCCATTCAGAATATTCAGACCTGTGCTTTTGCTATTTACTTTGGTCATGGTTCTTTACTTGAATAAACGTTTTAGGAGATCAAAACTCTTTATCGCCTACTGAGTCTTCCTTCCCATCCAGTTATTGAGAACTCACAAGATATACTCCAGTAGGTCTGGTTGCTTAGGAGATGGCAACCCTCATTAGGATTGAACACATAGTGAGATTATGAGAAGATCGGAATTCAGCAGCGACAGTGTGGAGGAGTATGATGAAATCACCTCGACGGCACTGGATGGACATCTCGGGATCGTAGACAAGAAGGGTTTTCCACGGATCGTACCCCTCAACTTTGTCTCTTTCAAAGGGTCGATATATGTCCACGGTGCGAATAGTGGGGAAAAGTTCGAGCTTGCCAAGTCAAATCCCAAGGCCACATTCAGTGTGAGTGTACCCTATTCCTATATCCCATCGTACTTCAAAAGCGAAAAGTATGCCTGTCCAGCCACACAGTTCTTCAAATCCCTTCACATCAGAGGAAGATTAGAGATTGTGGAATCGGTTGAGGAGAAGGCTGCAGCCCTTGATGCCATGATGAGGAAATACCAGCCAGAAGGGAGGTTCATAACGATTTCAGCAGATAACCCGATATACAAAAACGCCCTGCAGGGAGTTGCAGTGCTGGCAGTCAGACCAGAGGAAGTAACGATGAAGATCAAGTTCGGTCAGAATATGAGTGTAGAGGAGAGAGAGAACATCATAAGAGTCCTGCAGGATCGAGGTAAGGAAGTAGACCTCCTGACTATCAAAATGATGAAAAAGTATAACTCATAAAACCACACAAGGAAGTCATGAGTTTATTAATGCCCCAGTATCATTTTTCTCTATGCGATTTGCTGCCTTCTTAGGAATTCTAATTCTCATGGGGACACTTATCCCAAGTCAGACAATTGGTGAAGAGAATCCCGATCCAATTCTGGTCTTCACCAACGTCCTTGTCTCAACAGACGAGATGAACTACTTGCATCAGGTCGAGCCTACCATGACGCTTGGAGATCAAGGTGAGGTCTTCATTGGGTTCAAGAATGCTTACACATTCGATGGAGGTGGTGAGAGAGTATCCTATGTCTTCTCGGATGATGATGGGGAAACATTCTTCCCTCCGGTGGAGATGCCATATTTCAACACCTCAGATCTGAGTATTCAGTCAGATCCGTGGATGCACTACTTCAATAACACACTCTACTTCCTCTATCTCGAAGCGGGTTACGAGTACTCCCAAATGACCATGGCGACTTCCAATACCTATGGGAGTAGCTGGAACTTAGTATCCGCTACTAATGCCAGTGGGTTCGCGGACAAGGAGACTTTTGCAATAGACTCCGACGGTACTATCTATCTGGCATATGATGACATTGTGTCTAATGTTCTTGTCAAGTTGTCTACCTCTGTGGATGGAGGAGATTCGTTCAATGACACCACACTCGTTCTGAATGGCTCTTACGTGGGACCATACATTCTCCCTGACAGGTCAAATGATAACCTATACTTGGCGGTCACCTATCTTGGGGACACCCCTGAGAAGTCTGAGATCTTCTTCACCCGATCGGAGGACAACGGGAAGACATGGAAAGACCCGGTTGATATCAACAGTGCGTCTAATGGGTCTTGGTTCACCAGAGGTAGTAGTGGTCGACCAGCAGTTGTCTCCCTTGCAGCAATGGAGCAGGACAGTACCGGTAGGATATGGTTAGCGTGGGAGGATACTTCTGCTAACACGACCTACGGTGGCTACGATTTCAACGTCTGGCTCTCCTATTCTGATGATTATGGGGATACGTGGAGTAGCAGGATAATGGTGAACAAGTTCACGGAAGACAAGCAGTGGATGCCTGATATAGAAATTGACTCTGTTGGCAACGTGCACTTGGCCTACTATGACCAGAGTAGTGTAGACACGTATTCGGTTAAGTACAGGGTACTGAATACCACATCCATGACTTTTGGAGATGAGATCATCGTGTCGCAGACACCAACCTCTTCGGAGTTCACCCGTCCTGGAGACTATCTCACATTAAAGCTTGATAGTGATGATGTCCCCCACATAGTCTGGAGCGACGGAAGGGACGGTGAGATGGATGTCTATTTCGGTAAGCTGGTGGAAAGCACCGCCTTATCGACTACCTCTACGTCAACAACTACCCCTACATCATCGATCAGCTCCACATCACAGGCCACTCCAAGTTCATCGGAGGAGAATCTACTAGATTTTTCCTCAATCGCCATGGTGGCCCTACCTATTATCCTTCTTGGAGTCCGGAGAAGATTTTACAGTCATAGAGATGAATGAGGGAGCTTATTCATAGAGTATATTGGTCAGAAATGACCCCAGCGTGATTTGAGTTTTATTACTTGAAGGAAGAAAGATACAAAAAAACCGCTATAATGATGTGTTTATGGAAGAAACCTACCCTGCACCAGACATGGTGGATGACATCGAACTCCCTAGCATCAAGGCGCTTAACTGGAATGTCCTGAACTGGGCGCTCTACGATCTTGGAAACACCATCTTCTCGATGGTTGTTGTCTCCTTGAGCCTCGGTCCACTGATCTACATTATGTATTATGAAAAACTCGGAGTAGGGAGTGAGGCAATCAGACAGGGAAACTATGCCATCTCTACTACCCTACTTATAGGGAACATCATCATGGCACTGATCTCTCCCTTCCTCGGGGCATTTGCAGATCAGCAGAGATCACGAAAGTCATTGCTCATGTGGTTGACGATGCTCTGTATTACGTTTATGGCTTCACTCATAGCCTCTGCGTTCACGACAAACATCTTTCTAGTCCTCGCAATATTCCTGTTTTCAAACCTCTTCTACCAAATGGGGTTGGTGGTCTATGACAGTATGCTACCATTCATCACAACCAAGGAAAACATCGGAAAAGTGAGTGGGTTCGGAGTGGCGCTCGGATACTTCGGATCATTCATAGGAATTGGACTTGGGTTCGCACTGGAGCCTATTTTCGGGGACTTCTTCGCTCAAGCAGCAGATCCGGTCAAAGGTCAACCAGACCTATTTGTCTTCGGCTACCTCCCGTACATATTTCCAGTCTCAGCAGCAATGTTCTTGCTCTTTGCTCTCCCCATGATCTTTGTTAAGGAGAGACCCAACGAGATTGAACCAGTACCTCCCAATGAGCTTCTGGGTCAGGTATCCCTCAATGTCATGGAGACTGGGAGGGAGATTTGGAATTACAGACAGATGCTCTTCTTCCTCATTGGTTGGTTGATTTTTGTCGACGCAGCAAATACCGTGATTGCCTTTATGTCCGTCATGGTCATCGTGGGACTGGAATTCGGTGAGGGGAGCACTGTGCTCATAGTACTCGCTATCGGTATTGGTTCAGCTGTGGTCTTCACCTATCCCGTGGGAGTCTTTGTCGACAAACATGGTCCGAAAAAAGGGTTAGTTCTTGTCTTCTCCCTGTGGATGGTGGCCCTCACACTCGGTGTTCTCACAAATCTGACCATTGGTGATATCCGTACACCTGCCATTCTTGTCTTCGTTTTCCCACTATTTGTGGGACCCGCACTTGGAGGTAGCTGGGTTGTCCAACGCCAATTCATTAATGAACTGGCCCCACCAGAGAAGATAGGAAATTATTTTGGATTCACCAACATATTCGGAAGGATATCCGCTGCGATTGGTCCATTCGTCTGGTCAATCTCCATTGATATCCTGATCTTTTTTGGGTTCACTGCAAGCAGGGCTACGCGGTATGCGATTATCGTTCTGATGGTCTTAATGGTAATAGGTTTCATCCTCCTTTCATTCGTAGAGACACCTCATGAAGACTATCAGAAAGGAGCTAGGGCCAACGGAGACGGTACATGGTCCTTCCCTGATAAAGAGATCACAGAGGAATTTACCTCTGAAGACATTCCCGAATTCAATTAAGAAAAGCTTTAGAACACTCTTATTAGATTTCCAATGTGATACAGCAGCTGTGCTATTATTGTAGTCAATATCAGAAGATTATCCCAGACTATCCACTTAACCCTGGTACAAAATTTACCGACCCAATTACGCCCAGATGCGAGCTCCACTTTCAGTTCAAGTGTGACTCATGTGGGATCAAAAAGCATTTCTCTGGTGTTGGATGGTGCCAAGACTGTAATCGGTATACTTGTGTCGGTTGTGCCGATGAACTAATGATTCAGGAGAGATTCCTCATCTATGAATACTATTACTCAATCCCCTGCTCAGGATGTGGAAAGCACCTTCCCGCTTTAGATTTCGCGGAAATTGCTCTTCAACACCCAATCCAATTTGGTGAGTTCAGACCGTCCACCGAGTTCGTCTTGTGGATACCAACAGGATCAGTTCCGACTGGAAATCCTTTCCCAAGGAGTGCAGAGCTAATACCCAAGGGCTCTCTACCATTGAGGTTGGATACTGCTTTGGACTCAGTTGATGTATGGGATAAAATAGCACCCACTTGGGTTGAGGATAGACTTAATCAACCAGATCTTAACCACAGATACATAATTATTCCCGAGGTTCTAAAGCTACTCGGTGTCAATAATGGGGAAAAGGTTCTGGACTTTGCTTGCGGAGAGGGAAATATCGCCAGAATCCTTGCAAAACAAGGAGTATTGGTGACAGGAATCGATCCATCAAAGATGATCGATTATGCGATAGAGTTAGAAAAGGAAGACAATTTCGGAATAGAATACCTAAAGTCTGATTCCTTGGATTCATTCCTAGAAAATACCTTCGATAAGGCTGTCTGCAACATGGCATTTATGGATATTCCCCTAATTGAACCCATTATGGCAGAAATTCACCGGGTGTTAAAACCAGAGGGGATACTCGTCTTCTCGATAACACATCCTTGCTTCAACATTCCTGTTCTCAATCCAGTGAAATTTCCATGGGACTCGGAGAGGAATGAGGACAGAGTGTACATGGTAGACAACTACTACAATTCCCAACCGAGTATTTATGAGTACAACGGAAAAAAGCTGCAATACTTCCACAGAACCATTTCACAGTATACTAAATATTGCGTTAATGCTGGATTTAGTATAGAGGCAATCGAAGAACCCACACTATCGGATGAAAGACTAATCAAGAACAATCCACGTGATCTTTACCTAGAATTCTCAAGGATTGCCAAATTCATGGTTTTTTCAGTCAGAAAAAAACTCATCAAGTGACCTTTGGACAAGGAGGAAAGATCGATTTTTGTATTCCTGTAGAGGGGTGAGTAGGACCGAATCGACATAGTTCTCAGCTTCTTCTCTGGTCTGGAAAGTCCGAGGTTGAGCAGTTAACGCTACTCGGGAAGCCTCCCGAACAACCCAGACTCCAGATGGAACTAGGTACTCGGGAGTTATTTCCCTGAATGAAATCACCTTTGCTTGTCGTCTGAGCTTGTGTAAATGATAGAGCAAGCTGATTCTCGCTGCGTAGTAGCCACCAGCTTGATTGGAGTACTTAGACTTCCCCCTATATACAGAAGAGTATTTCAGATCTTCATGATCTTGGGAGATAAGGTAGCCCTTACTGGCAAGAGAATATATCGATCCTTTCATCCAGTTCTCGAAGTTCTCGAACCCCCATCTTTCGGGAAGAAGGAGAAAGGTGAAGTAGTTACCGTAGA
Source organism: Candidatus Heimdallarchaeota archaeon (assembly GCA_027077875.1). Classification (GTDB taxonomy): domain Archaea; phylum Asgardarchaeota; class Heimdallarchaeia; order Heimdallarchaeales; family Kariarchaeaceae; genus S139-21. The sequence goes on along the minus strand of JALWRB010000216.1, from coordinate 8,839 downwards.
AACCACCATGGTAGACTGTTATGTCCTCTATCTCCTTGAAGTCCTGTAGACCTTGGATAAGATTATTCCCGACGATATCATCTACTGCAGTGATTGACCACCTCGTAGGAACCATTTTCCTAGAGGATTTGATACCTGTGAGACCAGAGGAGAAGACATTTTGGAGATAGTATACGTCGAAACCCAGTGAAGCTATCTGACTCACCTGCTCTGTTGCCTTGAGTTCGTCTCCTATCAACTGCTCGACCTTGTTTGGTATTCGAGAATGTCCAGTCACATCCAGCTTCCGGATGGCACCTGTGGGCCCAATGGGTGAGAGTACGGAGTCTAACTTGATCGTTGGATCTATCCTTCCAGTATACTGTGTTTCCGTCTCGACCGAGTTCGTTGCCATTGCAATTTCCTGCAAGCTATCTACGAGTCTGGATTGCTGTGGTCTGTCCCTGAATGCCGGGGAAAGTGCGTGTGCTTTCTGCATACCTCTAAGCAGACCGAATCTCAGCTCCATGATCTGGTCGAGCGTCAGAGAAGTCCACTTCGAGGGATTGCCCGCAAGTCTGGATAGTTCACTGTCCGGTGAGAGGGATGTCAACGGACCAGCAGTCACCCGTGGATAACCACTTTCACCCACGAAGATCTGTGGTGATGGTCCGAATAATGTATTTGATGAGTCAAGCTTCTGGAGGCTCTCAGAAGTCTGAGGAAATTCATAGAGCTTTAGAAGTGGGCACCTCAGCAATCCGCAAGCTAACTTCACCGATTTACAATTAACGCAGAGAGTCAGATCCACTTTTCTCATCTCAGGGACTTTGTTGAACAGTTCCTCTATTGAGATCACGTGGTCTGCCATAACACGTCTACAGCATATAATGATTTAAATGATTATTAATAGAATATCGCTTCTGCCTGTGGATTTCCGGGACCACTACCACCGGGAGGATCGAAGGTAATTGTTTCCATTATTGAGTAGGACTCTCCGTTAGCAAACCCTACCGCCGAAGCGTCATACCATCCTGACTCGGTCGCAGTGTCGTAAGCATTGAACAGCATACCAGTGCTGTATCCGTAGGTTGACTTATAGACGGTAAAAGTAACCAAGAACCAGTATTGTGTTCCTGATGGAAGGGTGATGCCGACATATAACTCAACATCTGTCGAGTATTGGTAGTTGTAGATTTCAATTGTCATATCCAACCTGATATCATCTTGGAGTGTATCACCATCAAGATCAGCATAATATGCATCGTTGAAAGATACATACACCGAGAAGTTCGCGGATGCTGTGCTGATAGATGACATCATTCCGAGTACGAATACCGTAAGGATGAATACTACTCTCATTCTTTTCATGGAGACCTCATATTGACTTATCATTATGTAATTTATAACTTCATTGGTTAACAATGTCAAAGGTATAAGGTGAATAATAATGAAATTTCAGACAGCCAGTACGAAGAATCATTACACACACATATTTTTACACCAATGGATCCGATATTCGTATCGCACCCATTTCCAGAATTTCTTTTAGCTGATAAAGGATCTCATCATAGACGTAGACGGGTTGAGTTTTCCATTGTCTGGTATCAGAATCAAAATTTACATTGTTGAAATAGTATGCTTTTGGATCAACACCAAGGATATAAATCTCCACACCTTGGAACCTACTGGTAAAGAGATCACTGAACTTTAAGAGATCCAGTGGTTGGAGGTATAGCCACAGAACAATTTTGTCGGAGTTCACAGAGACATTGCAGGGATATGGTAGGATTTTGTTCTTCTTCGTGTATTCACCCTTGGTTGTCATACCCTTTGCCTCGACCTCAAGCTCTATGGACTTGACCAGAGCAGCAAGCCCTATCTCATCACGATCCATGACAAAAAGTATCTGGTTGAGAAGACCGAATTTCTCCCTGTCAAACATCAGCCATTTGCTCTTTATGAATCCGAAATCCTCGATCCATTGGATCTTCCGAGAGAGAGACTGCTTGGATTTCGGGAATTTGTCTCTGACATTACGGTATGGATCATAGCCTTCCTCACCCTTCAGGTCCCCGAACAGTGATTCCATGATCTCAATCTGGCTTCGCCTTAGATTCTTCGACAACTCACGAATAACTGCCATGTCATAGTCTTTGAGCTTATGCAGTACACTTCTTCGTTTAGGAATGAAAATCGGTTCATACACGGTATTCAGTACATGTTCCAACTTGTCAAAGTCAACATCCCAATAGCTAGTCCAAGGATCCCACACACCAAGTGAGCCACTCGAGCTGATCACAAAGTCAAGATCTTTTATCCAGTCGTACTCCTTGACGACTTTGGCCGTGATGAGATAGTCAAGGAGCCGGGCAATATACAACCCGACATCGCTCTTCTTAGGAACGTAGAACTGTAAGTAGACCCCATTTTTGTGTCCATAGATCTTGTTCATGTAGGAGGCGTACGGATGAAGAATTACAAGTTGATGAATAATATCATAATTTCTGTTCCAGGCATCGTCCTCCAATTCCACCACGAATCCGTGAAGTTCGAGGTTCAGTAAACTAAGGTTAAAAGTAGCTTGGACACCGTTCATGATTCCATCTTCGGGATCGAAAAATTTGGTTAGTTTTCTAGAGATATTGGAGACGTCCCATGTATGATCTGCAAATTCCTTGATGGCATCCTTGAGTTCCTGCTGTGTAGCAGTGGGATTCTCAAGGAGCGCGAGGATCAGGGGCATGTCTTTTGATTTTATTCGCATTGTTCTCTTCCTACTTCCTAATTTAGGATTTTTATAAACTGCATTTTACGGACGATATAAATGTATTTTGTTTTTACCGAAATTTTCTTGGACATTATGGCAATATTTGTGCGATATTGATCGAAAGTTCAACATCGGATCAAATACCCAGCTATAAGATGGCAACTCTGCAAAGCTTACATAATCCAGTTCTCTAATCAGTGTTACAAAGCAAGAAACACTACTCAAGAGAGATCCCGCCAGAAAAATGGTAGAAGTAAGTGTGAGAATATTGACACTACACTAGGTGGAATCTATGTTTGAGGGAGGCGATAGATCTGTATTATATCCCATGCAATTATGTACCATATTTTGTATATCCACAATATTCAATTTATTTAGTTCAAGTCACTTCGAACCAAAAGCTCTTGGTTTGTGGATGACATCGCTCTCAACAAGGGTCTTGGCCAGCCAGTGAAAAGCATCCTCCACGTTTGTACCGTCCTTGGCTGATGTCTCGATGTATGCCATCGGGATATCTGAGAAGAATGGGCTCGATCGCAGTAGCTGAAGGTATTTCTCTGCATCCTCTTTTCTTACCACCCTGTGGTCCTCCAGATCAACCTTGTTACCAACAAGAATAATAGGGATCTTGGCGTTGTTAGTCGCGGAGAAGAGTTCCTGCAACCAGTTGGGAATGTTGAAGAATGTGTCCCGGTTTGTCACATCAAAGACGAGCATGACAGCAGAAGCGCCAAGAAAGAATCTTTGGCGAACACTCGCAAATTGTTCCTGTCCTGCGAGGTCCCAAATCTGAGCTACAAATTTTATCCCAGAGTCCAAGACAATCGTCTTGGAGGCAAAGTCTGCACCTATGGTCATAAGATGGGATGCATTGAATCCATGTCCAAGATATCTTTTCCTGAGACTGGTCTTCCCTACTGCTCCATCACCGATAAGAAGTAACTTTGCCATGAAGTCCATATAACAGATATATACCCGAGAAACTATATAAACTCTGTTGAGATGGCCATATCCTTATTGGATGCAAAGGCACTCCAAAGACCTCAAAGACTTTGTAGGTGTGTGAAAATCACTAGCAAAATCAGAGGGATAGAGATTTCCTAACACATTCAGCAGAAATGAAAATCGGAACTATTAATAGAGCTTGAACTATTGAACCATCATGCACAGAAACAGGGGATTTTTCATATTCTTCTTGGCTTTACTGATTGTCTCTGTCTTACCACAGGGGATACAAGCATCAAAGAACGAAGAATCCGCAATAGATATATCACCGAATTACTACCAGTTCAACTCGGAAATCACTAGGAGATTCATCGTCTTCCCAGACACTAAGGAGAACTATGTGAACCTTATCGAATCATCGAATGTCATCAAGGCATTTCCTAACCTTCGTGCAGTCTTGATTGAAAGCAAGTTGGGCGAGATTGAAAGAATCCAATCGGAAATCGGTCCCGCATTCGATACTACAGTGAACAGAGCGAATTTACAGATTCCACCTGTGGTCGGGACAAGGATGACTCTTGACTCGTTAGAGGATGCACCGTTTATGGGAGTGGACAAACTCTGGGACCTAGGATACTCGGGGCAGAACGTCACCGTAGGAGTCGTGGACAACGGTGTCGAGGTAGATCACCCGGGTCTGAAGGGCAGGATCATCGAGCAGACATGGTTTGAGTCCAGCGGTCTCGGTACGAGGGATCCCTTCCACGGAACACCTGTGTCAGGTACGATCGTCGGAACAGGTGACGACGATCCATTGGCAAAGGGTAACGCTTTCAATGCGACTGTGATATCCGCAGCGTGGAGGATGAGGAGCAACGGTAGGAGCTTCGAAACTGGACCAGATGACATCTTCTACTTCGATGCCTTCGACTACATGATCTCCAAAAACCAGACGATGAAGATTATTAATTTCTCAGGAGGGGGTGGGTACTTTGCGCCTTTTGCCATTGTCCAACAGAGAATCGAGGAGGCGGGTATGCTGTTAATCGCATCAGCGGGAAATGAAGGATCTGGAATGGAGACAGTAGGATGCCCGTCCTGCTTCATCGAACCGGTGTCCGTCGCAGCCACCAACCGAGATCAGAGATCGTCCCTGACCTCCTTCTCCTCTAGAGGACCGGGAGCTCTTCCTGGGATGAAACCCGATGTTGCAGCACCGGGGTCTTCAGTCTATTCCACTACTCTAGGAAAGGGTTATGGTAGAGTCTCAGGCACATCATTCTCATCTCCCTTGACTGCGGGTGCAGTGGCCACATTGATCTCTGCCCTCAACGCTGAGAACTATACGTGGAATGTGGGGACACTCAAGGCCGCTCTTCTACAGGGAGCCTATATGGACTATGGTAAGATGGACTACCTCAAGGGTGCAGGCGATGTGAACATCTACAACTCGTACACCTCGATTAAGGATGAGAACCCAACTGGAGGATTCGCAGAGGGGTTAATTGTGACTCCGAATCATGGAGGACTATTCGACCTGCGGTACTTCCCAAGTGTCACGGAGGGTGTCGATGGGTTTACAGTTATCACATCAAATGCCTCTGAACTCAATATCAGAATGACAGGCGATCTCTCACAGGTCCTGAGCCTCGATATGAACAGATGGGATAATAACTCCTACTCTCAGTACCTACCACTGGATATCGACACAACCGGGATTACTCCTGGAGCATATTCAGGCTCGATTGTCGTCTCCCTAGATGGAATCGAGAGGACTGTCAATCTCACCATCACTGTCCTTGAAGCACCTATCGGAAAAGTTCTATTTGACGAAAGGCACACCGATGGGGAGAGATTCGCATCCACCGCATTGACCGCTTACCAGACTGAATTCATGAGAAGAACCTTTGTTGACATGGGTATTCAAGTCATTCGGGAGAACCAAGAGATTACCTCTGCTTTACTTGATAGCTACGATGTCCTTTGGATGCCAGAGCTCCTCGGGATTTATGATTACCAAGGACAACCCCTGCTTCCTTCAGAGATCACTGCGATTAGGGGGTTCGTAGACGGGGGGGGTTCCGTGTTAATTAGTTATCAGGGGATGTTTGATGATGGTGAGGTGACTGTGGGTGGAGACCCGAGTGCGATAACACCACTGACTTCAGGTTGGGGCATAACGCCGTATGATAACCTAAGTTCATCGGACATCTCAGGTAATGGATGGGATCTAAATAACATTTCCTCCATCGTCGGAGGGGCAACGACAGCATCCATCTCAGGAAACTTCCTCTCACTCGATATCGCTAAGGCAGCAGCAGATAACGCAATCCTCAGTCCACTGGTTGGAGACAGCACAAGGACATTCCTCGCTTCCTACGATCAGATAGACGGAGGCAGGGTAGTCGTCACCTCGTCTGGCAATATCCTGAGTAACAAGGCCATCATGGGAGACACTGCGACCTCCAAGGTTCTAGCCCAGAACATTGCCAAGTGGCTGACCTCTGAGAATCGGATGTACCTCATCGCAGAGGAAGAGACCACAACAGAGCTAACGGTGACGGTGAGATCGAGGACCCAACCCACTGCAAGGAGGATCGGGAATGAGTTCATGGAGACCGAGAGCAAGGAGGTCAAGAAACTCATGAATGGGGACTACCAGATCGTAGAGGAATACGACGTCGATGGTCCTCACACCCTAGAGGTTAGCAACGGTGACGAGTACCTCAGATGGGACAGAATCGTCGACAACTATGGTCCAGATATCACACCTGACATAGAAAACAATACGTACTTCACCTACGACGAGCTCTACGGGTTCGTGAAGTATACGATTGTAGATGCCTCTGAGGAGATTAAGTTCGACCAGATTGAAGTCCTCTTCGACGGTGCATCCGTTGATCCGGTTCTCTTCAAGCAGTTCTACACTAACAATCTGCTGAAGGTGAGGATACCCCTCTCGGAGATAAGCACTGGAGAACATACACTCACCGTACGAGCGACAGACTCCAAGGACCATGTCTCAGTGAACAACCTCGTGATCTACAGGCTGGCCGAAGGCGAGGAGATCCCAACCACCACTTCGACAAATACGACGACCAGCGAGACGACTCTCTCCGATGCCACAACAGAGGATACTAGCTTCTACCCAGTATTCCTACTCGTCACGGTCGCTCTACTCTCGATTCCGGTAGTCAAAAGATCTACACGAAGAAAAGAGTAGATACAATCGTACTTTTGGAGAATGAAAAACTGTAGATAAAGACCATAAATGGATATATCCCAAGATTTTCTTGCAGATTAAATACCGTAAAAATTAATAATGTACGAGACTTTGACGCACCATGTACAAGAACAGGATACCACTTCTGTTCATCGCTACACTCCTAATAGCTTCGGTTGTACCGCAAGACATTCAGGCAGTGGAGAATGAAGAATATATCGCAAATTCATCACCGAATTACTTCCAGTTCAACTCGGAAATTACTAGGAGATTCATAGTCTTCCCGGATACAAAAGAGGATTATGAGTATCTCTTGGAGACAAGTGATGTCATCAAGGCCTTCCCCAACCTAAGAGCCGCTCTGATTGAGACCACCATTGGAGCTATCGAGAAGATCAGGACAGAGGTGGGGCCAGCTTATGACACATCCGTCCACAAGCTCGACCTCGAAGTCCCTCCAGTTGTTGAGGCAAGGATGACCCTTGACTCATTAGAGGACGCACCGTTTATGGGTGTGGACAAACTCTGGGACCTAGGATACTCGGGGCAGAACGTCACCGTAGGAGTCGTGGACAACGGTGTCGAGGTAGATCACCCGGGTCTAAAGGGCAGGATCATCGAGCAGACATGGTTCGAGACCAGCGGTCTCGGTACGAGGGATCCCTTCCACGGAACACCTGTGTCTGGGACGATCGTCGGGACTGGTGACGACGATCCACTGGCTAAGGGCAACGCCTTCAATGCGACAGTGATATCTGCGGCATGGAGGATGCAAGACAACGGAAGGAGCTTTGAGACAGGAGCAGATAATATCCACTATTTTGAGGCTTTCGACTACATGATCTCCAAGAACCAGACGATGAAGATCATTAATTACTCCGGTGGTGGTGGGTATTATGCACCATTCGCCAATATCTTCCAAAGAATCGAGGAAGCTGGTATGCTCCTGATCACCTCCGCGGGTAATGGGGGTTCAGGACGTGAGACTGTTGGATGCCCTGCTTGCTATATCGAGACATTAGCAGTAGGAGCGACGAATCGTGACCAGAGGTCGTCCTTGACCTCGTTCTCCTCTAGGGGGCCAGGTGCCATTTTTGGTATGAAACCCGATGTTGCAGCACCAGGAGCTGATGTATATTCAACTGAACTGGGAGGAGGTTATGGTCGAGTATCTGGGACCTCATTCTCCTCACCGCTGACAGCTGGAGCGGTAGCAACCCTCATCTCTGCCCTCAATGCGGAGAATTATACATGGAACGTGGGGACTCTTAAGGCCGCAGTTCTCCAAGGCGCCTTCATGGACTATGGTAAGATGGACTACCTCAAGGGTGCAGGAGATGTGAACATCTACAACTCTTACACCTCGATCAAGAGCGAGAACCCCAATGGAGGATTTGCGGAGGCGCTTGCGGTGACCCCGAACACCGGAGGTCTCTTCGATATGAGCTATTTCCCTGATATAACCAGTAACATTGACGGCTTCACTGTCGTCACGTCCAATGCTTCTAAGCTAAATATCAGGATGACTGGGGACCTCTCACAGGTCCTGAGCCTCGATATGAGCAGATGGGATAACAACTCCTTCTCACAGTATTTACCACTTGATATCGATACAACTGGTGTGGCACAGGGGGTATACTCTGGATCGATTGTTGCATCCCTAGGTGGAATAGAGAGAACGGTCAGTCTCTCCATCACGGTTCTTGACAACCCTGTAGGAAAGATTCTCTTCGATGAAAGACATACACAAGGAGATCTATTTGGACTGACTGACCTTGTAGCCTATCAGACAAGACTAATGTCCAGAAATTTCAAGAATTTAGGATACCAAGTTGTCCGGGAGAATCAGGAGATTACCTCGAGTCTTCTTGCAAACTACAATCTTGTATGGATGCCTGAAGTTCTGGGACCATTCGATTATA
>JALWRB010000215.1 GCA_027077875.1 Candidatus Heimdallarchaeota archaeon | reverse complement strand
TTTCCGGTTTATAGTAACAGGAAATACAGATGTTAGTATTATGATGCTTGCAGGTTTATTCATAGGAAAAGAATTTGCACAAACAATAACCAACGGGGATAAAGATATAGATGATTTATTGAAGAAGTATACTAGATTTCTCCCTATTGATGAGAAAGGTAATGCCAAGTATCCTAACAAGTTCAGAGAACTAAGAGAGGAAAGAGCTATGCAGACACAAAGAGGGAAGATAGACACAATGAATCAGATTAAGAAGAATGCACATAGCATATTCATGATGTCCCTTGTCCTGCATCTTTTCGGGGCGATCTACAGCTTCTCGGAGTATCGCAGGTTAGAGCAGGGGTTGGCTGAATGAAGAGGGGAGAAGAGCTTTATTCACAACTCTCGGAGGTCTTCTCACCCAAGAAGGCGAGAATGATCATCCAGAGATCCGAAACGGACATGTCACTAATTCGTTTCGCGGAGAACATGCCAGTTCTACACATCGAGAAACGAGAGTTGTCAAAGGCTTTGGCTCTCGACCTCTCATTCACCGACAGAATCAGCATCGGTATCCACGACGCCAGAATATATAATTCCGATCTCATGAAGCTCTTCTCTACAGCTCCAAAGGATTTCACTATATCTTTTGTTGGATGCTCCTTCCAAGACTTTCCGTCCCACCTCTTTGAACGTGATGGAACCTCCCAGAATCTTATTCTCATTTCTTGTGAATTCAAGAAGCCTTGTGAGGTTGGAAGAATTGATGCCGAGAATTCGGGACTGAATTATTTTTCCATGACCAATATCATCGGTGTAAGATATTTCCCCCTCGAGATCCTGAACTCGATCAAGAACCTTCACCATCTCAATATTGAAAAGGTGGATGGATCCATCCTGAAAGGTAGGGATAATTTTGTGCTCGATGTGAAGGATCTTGTATTTTTCTCCTTTATCCTGAACTGGTCCCTCAAGAGGTTCCCCAAGCATTTTTTCGAGAATACTTTCCCGAGAATGCAGCTGAGAACCAATCTTGCGCTCTCAGAGGATCAGATATGGGATGGGACCATCCTCAATGAGCTTGTCCTTATGGGGCGGAGACAGAGGTACTCCAAGAACCTATTTTCCAAGATGGGAGATCTGGAGGTTCTTGCAATCCGTAACATGGGATTCAGGCAATTCAGGTGGGAGTGGATTGAGGATAATACTGAGTTGACTGACTTCTGGATCCCGTTCTACAATATTCTGAAGGATCTGAAGAAATTCAAGGAACCCCTTTTCAAATTGCATAGATGGTGGTCGTACTTTGACTACGAGTTAGATATGTTGGGGGTATAGAATAGCTCATTCTCAGTTTGTATGATTAATTCTTCTGACTCTTATACAGCACTCAATAATAGGTCTCACTATTCTTGGTAATTTAAGAAGTTTCTTGAGAATTAGTACGATTACAATCAGACCTTGAATGAGGTAATCTCTCAATAGACCTATAATCGGGGTACCATTATGACCCGATCAATTACACATCCTCCACTACCCTTATATCATTCACCGATAAGGAGGAGTGTATGGCTTGGGATTCAAGTTTCAAGAATATCCTGAAGAAGTACCTTGTCGGGGGGACGGTCATTACCGAGATGGAGGTCCCTCAAGCCAATCTCCGTCTCGATTTCCTTATCGAGCATGCCGGAAGACTACAGTACCCGTTCAACTGGGGGAGAAAGCATCTCCTTGGAGAGTTCAAGAGCGAGAGGGACAGGTTCAACGTGCACGAACTCCACCGGAGTATAGCCAAGGCGTACCTCTACAGCGCAAGTGAGAGGGTCGATATCCGGGAGATAAGCCTGTGCTTCGTGGTATCGAGGTCTATTCCCAAATCACTCACGGACATCTATGGGATTACAGAGCTCCAACAAGGAATATACAAGGTGGAGCACGATTTAGATCTGCAGATAATATTACTCAACGAGATAGACTACGACAGCGGTAATTCCTACTTGGGGATCTTCGCGAGGAAGTCTATACGGCGGGAGATAATCAAAAGAGCACTGACCGAGGGGGAAAGGTTTATTATTTCCATTGCTTATTTTCTATACAAGGAAGAAGTGATAGAAGTGACAGAGGCAGAGAATATAGACGTAGACCCGATCTCATTGAGCATCAAATCCGCGGTTGAGAGTATAGGTCTGGACCGAGTCATAAATGAGATTGGAATAGAGCGAGTCATTAATGAGATTGGAATAGAGCGAGTCATTAATGAGATTGGAATTGAGAAACTTTTCGAGAAATTGAGTGATGAGCAACGAAAAAAGGTACTCAAGATACTGACCAAAAAAGAAGAATGAATGTATTAACTGAGGATGATCTATCATAAATTAGATTAAAATCTTCCAGAAAAGCTTAACTTTTCTCGAATTACAGATGACCTAATGGGTTTCAGGATTCGTGGTGTTGACCCCCTCTACACTCAGCCAGAGACAATCCGCGTAGAATTCACGTATAATCACTGGGTATCCGCACTCTGGGACGCAATAATGGGTGACCAGACCCTCGCGGATGTGGTAGCGGGGATCTTCACCGGAGTGAGCACTGCTCTGCAGAGGGTGAAGGACGGGCTGAACTCTGCATGGAATGGAATCAAGAGCGCGGGGCAGTTCGTAACCCATGTTGTCATGAGGACGATCTTGGGGAGTATTTCCCTTCTCTCGAATCTTCTACTGACAGGCCTGTTCTCTGTGGCCGACCTGCTCACTCCGCTCTCTGTAGATCTCTCAGGTTCAGTACCTGCACTGGTCATTGGAAGCCAGAAGTACTCGTTCGGAATAGATTTCACCAGTGATGTCCTCTCTCTCTACATTGGAAATCTGAGACTGTCGATTGATAATATCTTCTCACCTTCGGAGATCACGGCCGAGACTTTATATGTGAATTCAGTAGGATTTTGGACGTTTTCCCTGTTATCTGAAGTTACCGGATTCCTCCCTTTGGTACTCATGAAGAAATTTCTGGATAATCCTGCCACAGTCAAAGAGGGGATAACGTGGATGTCGATTACTGCGGTGTCAAATCTGCTTCTGTTGACAACAGCTTATGGCTTCTTGACAGCGGCCGATGATCCAGACAGCCCAGAGGACCGGGAAGAAATCGCTGAAGTTCTCTCTTATTACTCGTATTATCATTACATAATGATGATTACAATGTTTGGCTTTATATTAGACAATTTAATGAACCTAAATAATTATCCAAAAGGTCTAGGTATATTGTCTGTAGTTCTTGCTGCTTTATTAGGAATTACAGATAATTATTTTGATTTATTCTTCACTATAATTACAGGTAAGTCAATTTCTCTTAATGAGAACGTACTTAATGTAATAAAGATTTTATCGTTACTTGTAGGAGGTATGAAGAGTTTTCTCATTGAGGGATTAACTAGTAAAGAAAAATCATACGCCCACGATAAGGAGAATATGGTGGAAAACATTATGAAAGCGAAATCTGGTATCGAGAAGGCATCTTCTTACAAAACGGTTCAGAACCTTAAAGTCGCATCGGAAAGACTTAGAATGGCAGCTGATGCCCTTGATAATATCCCTTCACAACTATCTGATTTTCCTGATACAAAAACTCTGCAAGATTTATATTCTCGGCTCACTATGTATATCTTTTTGGCAGTCCAGAGCCTGATTACAAGCGTCGTCTTTGCCAAGCTTGCTGGAGGGTATATCTAATGAACCTGAGGTTACCTTATGCAGATAAGGAATTACGTGAATTCATACTTAGGTACATTGGTTGGTTGGTACTAATACCTATTTCGATGCTAATAATAATGATCTTCTTGGACTTAACCACCTTATCTAGCGTAGTCTTATTTTGGCTCCTCTATAGCTATTTATATATTAACCCAAGGGTTAGGAAAAAGAGAAAAAGTGAATTATTATTAGGGATGGTTGAACCCTCCTTGTACAACGCGATTTTCCTATCAATATGTGCACTGACAGTTCTCTTTCTCGGAATCAATATCGACAGAATACTCACGGGAGGAAAGATTAGACTTGTTCCTACCTACTTGGTCTTGATGGTGTTGGAATACTCAATTATGGATAATTACGTGTTCTATGTTCACTATTTCTATCAATTCGCGAAAGAGATAAAGGAAGCTAAAGCTGAAGAATAATTCCCTGATTTGATCATTCGTTTCCAGAGTCTAGGATTCAAATAATTTTAACTGATAAACTTCCCTATCCAGAAAAGGTTTATCCTGTAATTTGTGATTAGGGGAATTGTATCCTCCTACCTAAGTGGAGGATTTAATGAATTGGGACGTATGACTACCCTTGTGAGAGCGTTGGCTTTTATATAATACTCAATAATTCTATCTTTTCCCCTTGATGTAAATATTGACTGCTATCTAGAAAATTTTATTTGTAGTTATATTTCAGACCATCTAATGGGCTTCAAGACAATGGTACTACGGAAGATGCCTACTGGTATGGATATGCTCTCGCAACGTCTTGAGAAGTTAGTGTATTATATTGGCTACCTCGTATACAACTTTGGCATAGCAGTGTATTTCTATTGGGAGGTATATTGATGAACCAGTACTTTCATCTCTGGGATAGGATACTCAATCGAATAGCATTCTTCGGGTCGGTTTTTATGTCCTTATTCTCCAAGACCAAACCTATTGCCAGTTTTCTTCCCCTCTTTCTCTACTATCAATTTTATCGATACATGGAAACAGTGATGACAGCAAAGGACGATAAAAATACAGCAGAGAATAAAACGAGTAGGTGGAAATGGATGCTCCTTCTCGTTGGTACATTCCAAGTAATGGTTATATTTGGTGCTCAAATTAGGTTCTACTATCCTGATGCAATTATCCTCCCTGCAGTTAAGATCGTTCTTATTCTGATAACACCATTTATGGTCATCTGAGCTGATTCTGTAGGCAACCATGTCTTCAGAAGGCAGGGATATAATTCATGGGATTTTGTTCTTCTAACTTTATGGGTGATCTCCTTTCTAACCCTATCCCTCACTGGTATCAGCTACACCATCCTCATCTGGAATATTATCTTTGAGTTGGCTCTGTTCACCATCAACTTGAAATATAATACTGCATGACAAATCTCTAATCTCTGGGTATTATTTATTTAATCGTGATATACCTATAATCTATAGGTTTTCATAATCTAAGACTACGACCCCATATAATAGCTTTTACAATATTATTTGGGATCATGGGGATGGGCATAGGAAGTAAGAATAAATGAAGACCCAGTTATAATGCGACATAGATGGGATAGTTCTATCTATTCCCCTCGATGCAATTATAGACTGCTTTTCTCGAAAATTTTATGTGTAAATATATTCCAGACCATCTAATGGGCTTCAGGATTCGGGCTGTTGATCCGCTCTACACCCTACCACTAACAATCCGTACAGAATTCACGTATAACTTTTGGGTATCTGCACTCTGGGACGCAATAATGGGAGACCAGACCCTGGCCGATGTCGTGGCAGGGATCTTCACAGGAGTGACCACCGCCTTGGAGACGGTCAAGAAAAACCTGAATGCCGCGTGGGACGGGATCAAGAGCGCAGGGGAGTTCATCGTTGACACTGTCTGGGAAGGTATTCTCCAGACGATAGCCGTATCGG
>JALWRB010000214.1 GCA_027077875.1 Candidatus Heimdallarchaeota archaeon | reverse complement strand
ATTATTATTCTGCTATCGGTTCCAGCGAGTATACCATTGATTGTCCTGAGTTGGACCAACATAGTATTACCTATTCTCCTCTTGATATTTGACATGCTTCTGATTTATTTTGTCCTAAAGGTAATAAAAGACCCTTCAGATGAGGTAGCCTACAGGACGAAACTAAGAATCATGCAGATGATGCTTGTATTCCTCGTGATTCTTGCAGTAAATCAATTGTGGACAATCTTGTCATAATATTTCTACTGTATGCGATATTTAATTGATTGAAGTAATAGTTCATAACTTGACCATTCCATTACTAGCTGTGGATTCCCAGGAGGAATATAATCTCAAGTTGGTGTTGATTGGTAACTCCACTGTCGGAAAGACCACGTTGAGACGCAGGTACATGGGAGAGGGATTCAAAAACAGCTACCTTCCGACAATCGGGGCGGACTTCGCACTCAAGCAGGTAAATATTGATAATGTGATTCTCAATTATGTAATTTGGGACGTGGCAGGTAATCAGACCTTCTCGAAGATCCACCCCTCGTACTACAACAATGCCTTCGCGGTCTTTATCGTCTACGATGTGACAAACAGGAAGTCTTTCGAAGACGTGGAGAATTGGCTGCAGAAAGCATTATCCTTTACCAACAGAAATGTCTATATCAACGTCCTCGGGAACAAAACTGATCTCGTCGACTACATGAAGGTCTCAGTTGAGGAGTCAGAGGAGAGGATGAAAGAATTATCGGAGAAATACAGTGTGGATATCAACCTCTATCATACCAGCGCACTACTTGGAACAAGGGTTGACCAAACTTTCGCAGATACAGGTAGAGCCTTCATTGAGTTCTATGAGAAGATGATGAGTGAGGAAAGACAACCGAGAGCAGAGGCATCTGAGATAGTCCCATCAGCCTACCTTATGACCTTCAATGACATTGTAGGTCCAATTATTGCTGCGAGCAGTCCGCAGAAGGAGAGTCATGGGAAAGTTACTCTGAAGGCTGCAATTGGACTAATGTCCTACCTTGAATTTGTGGATACAGAGATAATAACCTGTGCCAATATCCCGTGGCCGGAACCCAAGGGTTCCCTCGAGTACATCATCTATCCCTCCTCTGACTCCAAGACAAGGGGGCTGGGCACAACCTTCATCATCGGAGCAGTAATTGACTCTGCCTACACGGAAGTGTCGGCTCGAAAGAGACAGTTCATCGAGGGGGTGCTGCACTCATCCCTAAACAGAATTGCAAACTACCTCGTAGAGAGCGGGGTTGCATTCACATCCGAGGTATTTGACTACTCCACAAGTCACCTTGACGAGAGGAAAATCATAGCGGACATCTTAGAGCAATTACGTACGAAAGTGGCCTCAATCATTGACCCTTCAAAAATGTCCTGAGAACATCGCTGTATTCATCTGGTCTGGTCAAATACGGGAAATGCCCTCCTCTCTTGAATCTGTGTACATCGGCTTTGGGGTAGGTATCCCGTAATTGCCGCGTGAGAGGTGCAGGAACGGTTGGATCGTCATCACTGGATATAAGTAGAATGTGATCTATATCGACAGTGACCGGGACTTCAACAGGAGAAAGACTCCACCATAGTCTCTGTCTCAAACCACTCTTCCCCATCTTCTTAATATTGGCATCAAAGTATGGAAGTAGCTCGGGATAGTCTCCAAGGTCTTTTCTCAGCTTACTCCAGAATTTCCTTCTGAACATGAACCACGGAACCCATCCCGAGGTACTATATAGCTTCAAAGATTGTGCTCTCAGGCTAGAATTATCACAGAAGGTATTTCCGAGTATCAGGCTCTTGACATCCTCGGGATATTTCTTTGTGTAGTGCTGGGCGATCCACCCTCCTACCGAAGATCCACCAAGGATGAATCTAGAATCCACAAGCTCGTTGAAGACCTCATGATAAAGATCCACTAGCATATCGAGTTTACTCACACGGGGATGGTCAAAGACAACTATCCTGAAAGAGTCCTTTAGGGCATCCTGCTGGTTCACAAAGAGCGTTTCGTCACCAAGGGTTCCAGGGAGAAGGATTAAGGTTTCTCCCTCCCCCACATCTGTGTACCGAATGGTTTTCCCCGATTTCGACAGCTCCATACGTTTCAATGGAGGGAATGAATTTAGACCTTTGGGTGATAGATTATTCAAACATCGCCCCAAGAGTTTCCTTCAGGTTATCTTCCTGCATAAGAAGTCCGAAAGTAGCTGCCGCGTCAATGAAATAGGTAACACCAGACCACTCCTTCTGTGAGAGCATCTCCAAGACCTCAGGTTTCGCTTCTGTAAGAAGTTTTTCAATCATCTCAAGCTTCTGTTTCTCAAACCTCTGCAGAAATTCAATGAGTTTTGAGGCATTTACATCCTTGGATCCAAACAATGGACTCAGGAGACCTCCAATCATTTGGGCATGCATCAAGTTCTTCTCACTGAAGATGTCTGGATCGTCGAACTCGATATAGAATATCCGGGCAGTACGTGAGTAGAGGATCTCGCTAATATTTCTCCCCGAGTAGACCCTGTGACCAGCCTGCTTTACTAACCCTACTTCTTCGAGCTTCTTCACGTACCTGTAGATTGTCTTATCCGATTTGGGTTTTTCTGAGACGTCGTTGTAGTAGTGCTGAATTTCCTTAATCGTTTTAGGTCCCTCTCTCAATGCTCGTATGATCGGTTTCATCACTGGCTCGCGGATCTGATCAAGCATCTTATCATCTCTGATGACCATGAACAACGGAGGTTTAAAGGTCACCAAATCCTGATACTCGGTCTCCATAATACAATATGAACTCTTGTCCTCTCTATATAATCATTCGTTTGAGGATAGAATTCAATCCGGTATTTCCAGAGCCTATCTGAACGAAAGTGTAGAGGTGGGGATGTTCCCATCAAAAAAAATAAGCGGTTTCTGAAAATTCTCAAGCAAAGAAAATCGGGAAAAGTGCAATAGGTAATGTGATCGCCATTGGAGCACCAAAAACAAGAAGAACGAGATACAACGGTTTGGGCTCGTACTTGACATGCATGAAGAATGCAATAATCAAGCTAGCCTTGAAGATCGCTATTGCGAAGAGAATGATGAATTTAGTCCATTCTCCCATACCCCACGCGCCTGCATTCGTTCCCACAATAACCTCGATGATCGTGGCAACAGCAAGTGCAGCCAGAACCTTTGTATACACCATAATTTTACTATCCATATCATTTCCTCCTATAAAAGGTAGACCAGGGTGAAGAGTACCACCCAAACAAGGTCTACGAAGTGCCAGTAGAGACCAACAATCTCTACATCGTTGTTCCCTGGTTTGTCAAACCCTCCCATGAAGCCCTTGATGGCCATCAGAATTAGGAGGAGAATACCAACCAGTACGTGAGCACCGTGAAATCCAGTCTGTAGGAAGAAGGTTGCTCCAAACAGTCCAGCCGATGGATCAAAACCTTCGTTAAACAGAGCGATGTATTCCGAGATCTGGATCCCAAGGAATGTCGCACCGATACCAGCAGTGATGAGTAAGAATATGCTCGCTTTTCTTCCCTCGCCCTTGTGAGCATGCTCAACCGCAATCACCATTGTGTATGATGAGATAATGAGGAGGAAGGTATTGACCGTGGTGAGGATGATGTCAAGATCCTCTGGCGCGAAGTTGTCATTACCAACCCAGCCATCATACTTTAGGTTGAGACTGTCATGGACATGTCCCAACCATCCAGCACCAATTCCTGTCAGACCAAACTTAGGGTCGACAGTCAATCGGAGGGCGAATGACAGACCGATGAGCATGGTGAAGAAGACTACCTCTGACGAGAGGAACAGCCACATCCATGTGTTCTTGGGTAAATTAGAGGTCACTCCCTCGTTGTCCGGTTTGTCCGAGGACACTCTCGCCCTGATCTGCATAAATGCAAAGACGACGAACGAGACAATCCACAGTCCGAGTAGACCGAAACCAAGTGTTGTATTTCCGTCCTTGACAACGAGTTCCTTGATTCCCCCTCCGAGGAGGAACAGGGAAATACCCATGAAGAAAGCTCCAAGACTCACGTGATCGTCGCTCATTCTTTCACCTCCAATGGCCAGAAGGCAGGGTTCTCAATATCCCAAGTACCCTCAGATGCGGGAGCCCCCTTGATCGCGCTGTAGACAAAATTAATGAACATTAACGTGAAAGCTATTGCCTGTCCGTATGCACCAATTGTTGTCACCCTGTGCCAGAAGGTCAATTCACTTTGGTATGGGAGACCTTCGTAGCCGACATACCTGCGTGGCATACCGTAAGCACCTACTATGTTCATCCCCATGAAGGTAAGAATGAAGGAGGGCATCCAAATTATCCACTGCCAGATGGCAATTTTCTTGTTGTACATCTTTCCAGTAACGTTGGGATATAACATGTACAATGCCCCCATGATCGTGGAGACTGCACCACCTATGATAATGAAGTGGAAATGTCCGACGACAAAGTAGGTATCCTGATAGACGACATCAATGGGGATGGTATTTACCATCACCCCTGAAATCCCTCCGAGGACGAACCCGATGACGAAGCCGAGTGAGTACAGGAGTGGAACATCTATCACCAGCCTGCTCTTGTACATGGTAGTCAGCCAGTTGAATGTCTTGATTCCAGACGGTATGGCTATGAAGAAAGTAGCCAGTGTGAAGTACCAATTAGGAGAGGTTCCGATGGTGACCGTGTACATGTGGTGCCCCCAGACGATGAATCCAAGAAGTCCTATTGCCGCCATCGAATAGACCATGCTCTTGTACCCAAAGATCTTCTTTTGAGAAAATCTCTCAATAATGACCGAGGTCAACCCCATCGATGGGAGAATCATAATGTACACCGCAGGGTGTGAGTAGCTCCAGAACACATGTTGGAAAAGTACAGGACCAGATCCTGCAGAAGCTAAAAAGAACGTCGCCCCTGTCGCATTGGTCAACAACAACATGACCAGAGCAGTTGTTATGAACGGTGTCGCAATCATCTGGATCAGTGAGGTGAAGATAATCGACCATGTAAAGAGGTCGAGATCAAACCAACCAAGACCTGGTTCTCTCATCATGGATATAGTGAGGAGGAAGTTGATTGCTCCAATCACCGATGAAGTTCCAGCAAAGAGGAGACCGATGATAGTTATATTCACCGCTTGGATCTCACCGGGTAGTGTTGACAGGGGAGGGTAGAAAGTCCATCCTACACCAGCATTACCAGTATAGGTGAAGTACGCCGCCGGTACCAGCATCCAGAAGGCGAAATTGTTCCACTTTGGCCAGTACAGGTCTTTAGCCCCTATCATCTTGGGGATTAGGTAGTTCCCAAATCCAGCACCCATGGGCATAACGACGAGGAAAATCATCGATAGACCGTGGATTGTAAATAGGGAAAGGTAGCTCTTTGCGTCAACAAAATCCACTTCTGGAGTTAACAGCTCGGTTCGTACCGTGAGGATCATGAACCCAGAGATGCCAATGTTGATCATCGCGAAGATGAGGTAAAGTAACCCAATCTCTTTATGGTCCAAAGTTCCAAAAAGATGCTTGGGTTTCTTGAGAAATGAAATAGGAAATTCTTTTTCTGTCGCCATAATAATTACCTCACAACTATCACAAAGAGCATGTTGTAGTGGAGAGTTCCAC
>JALWRB010000213.1 GCA_027077875.1 Candidatus Heimdallarchaeota archaeon | reverse complement strand
CAAGAACATGGCCTCAAAGATTAACATCGCACTTATTGCGAACAAAGTTGATCTAAAGGAGCATCGGGTTGTGGGACAAGAGTTCATCGAGGGTACCGCTATGATCCTCGAGGATCAGGTTACTGCTCGGAAGGTCAAGGCCTTTGAGACATCCGCCAAGACTGGGTATGGATGCAAGGAAGCTATGGACTGGTTAATAGGGGAGTGCATCCGTCAGGTCGACCAAACCAACATACTAAGGCGCAGGGTCTTCGACCCCGCCAACATACCATCCGTCCTTTTCAAAATGACCGAGATTGGGCCCAACGCAGAATACAGAGATTTCGATACGCTTTCTGGAGTTGAAGATGTGGAGAGCTATTTACTGAATCTCGGTGTCGCTCTTTCTACCGCTATTGGCCAAGGTCATACGTATAACGAGGGAATATACAGCCTCCCCGGTGGGAACCTCGATGGAACACAACTCTTTGTTCACTCTTTCAGGCTCCCCGATCACCAAGCTGTTGATCAGAGATTAAGTATCGGTCTCTTCATCTACGTTCTTCTCATCCCAGCGGAGTACTGTCACTACTTCGAGCCCTTTAGCAAAGTAGAGGGGTACATCGCCCCGAGGTTTAAGGAACTTGGTGACGCCTCAAACCTCACACCTGAGGTTCTCGCGAGGATAAAAATGGAACTTATAGAGGAGTTCGAGGACCTATCAACTCTTGACTAAGTCTCTCTATGCATCTATCGGGAGGTTAAACGGGGCATTCGACAGCTCTTCCCTCTCCGTGTGGAACACTGTTAGGGTTAATGTCCTTCCCACTCCAAAGTCCCTTCGGAGTCGAAAGATGATCTCGCTTCCAATCACCTCGATCGTCTCTGCTCTCACTTTTAGGAGGTAATCGAACTCACCTGTAATGTTGTGTACTTCCACAACCTGTTTCATCGTCAGGAATCTCCTACTCAGTGACTCTACGCTTTCTTCATTGACAAACCCCTCGGGTCTCATGGAGACCAATAGGAAAGCCGTAACCCCGGTCCCTATCTTTCCGAAATCAGGAATGACAGTAAAACCGCGAATGGTTCCACTGGCTATTAGTTTTGACAGACGGTCGTGGATAGTACCTCTTCTTCTCCCCAATCGCTCTGCAATTTCCGTGTAGCTCATTCTGCCATTTTCCCTAAGAGCTGATATTATTGCATAATCAAGTTCATCCATACTGTACAAATTGGTCGCAATATTAAAGAATTATGCGTAAAAATGGATCATATTGTCCTCAATTTCACTCGAAATATTAAATAGGTAGAATTTTCATAGATCTAAATGTGATTTCGACAATTATGCTCATCTTCCTCACGCTCAATCCATTGGCAGTATTTGCTAGTTTCACTTCGCTGACCGTTGAGCTGACGAGAGCGCAAAAAAGGTCCCTTGCCAATAAGTCTCTGCTCTTTGCTACCTGCGTCCTCTTAATCATAGCCGTTGGTGGACTTGCCCTCCTCAAATTTTTGGGTCTCGAAACATTTTCCCTTCAGATTGCAGGGGGGGTTCTTTTCGTAAAATTTGGATGGGACACCCTCGGAGCACCCAGAAATGATCTGAAGATAGAGTCCCCATTTGTTCCTTTGGGTTTCCCTATCATTGCTGGCCCAGGGTCGATAACTGCAGTGATTGTTCTGGCAAACTCGGTGTCCTTTATTGAGATACTTTTGGCCCTTGCGCTCTCCTTACTCTTCACTGCTCTACTTCTTCATTTCAGCGATAACATCTATTCAAGTGTAGGAGAAGACATGACAAAATCCCTCCTCAAAATCATGGGGGTCTTCATTATCACCCTCGGTATCCAATTAGTCCTTAGCGGTATTGGTCTCTGGATCACTTCGGGAGTATTCAGTACCTAAGGTACCATATTCTTTTACCTATTAACCCCACCATAGACAACCTCTGCTCCCTCCCAAGTTATCAGTATGTTCTAAAGCACCTCGAGATTTATCTCGCGAATATAATTGGATTCTCCCCTGTTCATTACAAACGTTCCATCTAACCAGTTCAAGTCCTGACCTCCCATTACGGTCTTCGCCTCATTTGTATAAAATGGGGTTTTACCATAGGGGATGAAGTCACAGGTGAAAGAAGAGATACGACGCGTACTCGGAAACTTATTAAATTATGCATTTTCAGATAACACCTGTGCGACACTTAACTCCTTAAGTTAGGCGTCCACAATTCAATATCGAATATTGGAGAAAACAGAACATGAAAACACTAAAATTCTCACTGGTTCTGCTGGTCCTCGCTGTGAGCGCCCTAGGGTTTACACCCGCTGGCGTCGCTGCACAGGAAGAGGTCGTAGTATCGTATGCACTGCCATATGAGTTCACAGAGTACAGCGTATATACTCAGGACTCCTACGCCACAGCACAATGGACATCAGCAATCTACGCCGGTGTAGTAAAGAGATCTGCAGAGGCAGACAGGGACTATGTCGCTGACCTCGCAGCAGCTTTGCCAACCACATCTGATGGTAAGGCATGGACATTCAGCATCAGGGACGATGCAAAGTTCTCATCCGGTAATCCCGTTACCGCCGATGACGTCATCTTCTCCTTCAAGGTCGCAGTCACCCCTGCAATCAACCTTGCTGGTTATGCATCCGCATCGCTCTTCTTGACGAACGAGTCCGCAGTCAAGAACTCCGACGGTTCAGTAACCGTCACACTCACGCAGGAATACGCCTTCCCCATGTCGATGATCGGTCAGCCCATCATCGAGAAGGCAGTCTTCGGTGCCAGGTATGACGATTGTATCGCTGGCAACGCTGATGCCTGTAACTGGGATGCAAACGACGGTAGTGATGCAGTCTCCGCTGGTCCATTCATGATGGATAGCATCGACCCCACAAACAACGTCGTCACCCTGAAGAAGAACCCCAACTACTACGGTCCTGTGAAGGCAGACAAGCTGGTCTACACACAGTACAGCGAGTTCGCTGGTGCCAAGTCCGCTCTTGCCGCAGGTGACGTCCACATCGTCGATGCCCAGTACTTTGCTGGTCTTAGTGGATATGAGGGTCTTGACAACGTCGTCACTGAGAAGGTCGGTGACCCAGCCCACCAGGAGATCTCCCTCAACCACCAGTCACCCTACTACGGAACTGGTCTTGAGACCCCCAAGGGTAAGGCAAATGCCGCTGACGCACCAGCTGCTGCACTCGCAGTCAGGAGGGCAATGTCCGCAGTCGCCAACAGGGAGCTCTACTCCTCACAGTTCCTCGAGGGTCTCGGCTCTCCCGCAGCATCCACCATGCCTTCTGCAGCTATCGGCTGGGACTCAACCCTTAAGGCTGATACCTACGATGTCGAAAGGGCAAAGTCCCTGATGGAGGATGCTGGATATGACTTCAGCACCCTCACCGACTCCGATGGTGATGGGAAGTATGAAGACTTCTTCTTCTCAATCACAGTTCTTGCACCCAACACCAACGCAGCAAGGAACAAGTGGTCTGATCACTGGCAGCAGGAGCTCCCCAAGATCGGTATCGGTGTCAACTCTTATGAGAACGTCGGATGGGACGTCATCGTGCCCAGGACATTCGGATACGAGGATGAGAACGCTACCACAAGTCAGTACCCCGTGCCCCTCTGGGACGATGGTGGTTACGATGTCCTCTTCGTCGGATACGGTTGGGGACTTGACTGGGATCCCACTGGTCTCTACGAGGAGTCTTCTTTCGTACCTACTGGTGGTAACTTCTACAACTACGTGAACTCGACGACCGAGGCAGTGATCTCTAAGTACATCACCGAGACCGATGTTGTCCAGAGGAATGCATACGCTAAGCAGATCCAAAAGGCCATCCACGATGACCTCCCCGTCATCCCACTGGTCTACCCCGAGTCCCTCTGGGGATTCAGCGACAAGCTGCAGGGCATGGACGCACTTCTGCTCTCTGTCTCCGCACCTGAGTGGGATTTGGTTACTGTCGCATCCGGTAGTTCAAGTGGATTACCCTTCCCAACTCTTGGCTTCCTCTTTGGTCTTATTGCAACTGCATTTGTTGCAGTGCCAATTGTCCGTAGAAGAAAGTAAATTCGTTAATTTAACCTAAGTTTTGAGTATTAATATTAATTTAATGCACATCTGATTTCAATGGTAATATTCACAATTTGTCGTAAAAATCCTGTTGTAGTGGGAAATATCTTGTGAAATTATCGGATGAATGGTTTCCATCGACAAGGACTACCATGGATCTAGTTATCCTATAAAAGTTTTATTGGTGTTCTCCTTCTTGAAATGTAGAGCTATTTATAATACTCGATGTCATCTACAATTTGGTTCAGGTATTGGAGTGAGCATCCCGCGGAACTTTCCGTATGCACGCTTGGGGTTGCTTAGAACTCGTTCACCTCAGTTCGATTAACTCCAATACCCTGACCTTCTGAAGGCTTCTGATTTGCTTTCTTTCCTCTGTGCAATCAATACAGTTAAATTGATTCCGAGAATTACCAGTCTATGAAGAGTAGATTCGTCGGTATCCCGCTTCTCTTGATGCTCATAGCCTCGACACTTATGTTTACAAATGCTGCTGTCTTTGAACAGAGAACCGAGGCCGTACTTGAACCAGGTGCACAGCGAATGTCGACGGAGGTAGATTCCAAGGGGATCGTCCACATGGTCTACCTCGTTGGTGGTGAGACCGACAAAATGACGTATCCCAGTGGCTCTCCTGTCTCCAACTCCTCCCTTTATCAGTTGAGATATGCCCAGCTTGACAATGGGACATTCACCATGGAAAATATCACCGATATGTTGGTTTACAGGTACCAATACAACCTTGCCATCGACTCCGATGATAATGTACATACCGTTTTTGTTGCGGAGAACTACACTCTATTCTACGCAAAGCGTGTGGATGGAGTGTGGTCAGTCGAGCAGATAACTCGACCTTCTCAATGGTTCGCTTTGTATCCGACTATTTCACTCGGTGAGAACGATGTGCCTCGTATTGCCTATGCCGCGATACTTAGGGAGGACTCCACCAAGTTCTGGTTTCCTGATGGTGTTAGTTTCAGTCTCAATGGTAGGCAGGCAATTTATTACCAATACCTAGTTGGTTCGGAGTGGAAGATCTTTGACGTCACCGAGAACCACGAGTTCACCGGGCAAGACATCAACAAACTTCAAGCGTATAATCCTGGAATGACCATACAGAATGGTACTGTATATATGGCATTTACCAATCTGGTCAGTCTAGCGGGTGAATCTCGACTTGTGTATACATACTTCCCGGAGAATCCAAGTAGCCTAACTGAGAAATTGGCTGACAGGACATTTGAGAAGGCATACAAGGCGTCCACAATCTCCATTGTCTTCACCCGTCCTACGATTATGCCAGACGACATTGGTGGAATCTTCATCGCCTTCGGGCTATTGACCAAGAATGCCGCAGCAGTCATCTACAATGATGACAAATTCGAGGAACCCGGTTCTAAGACGGATCAACCGTCACAGTGGTCCTCTATGGCTCTGGATGAACGTCTCTCTGCTGAGGTTACCACGATGGATGGTGTTCTGATCAATGGTCAAGCTGTTCTCACGTGGTCTCTCCGTGACAACTTCGACACCACTACAAACAGATTCTCTTACGATGTCTTCCTTGGAACAATAGTAGTCTCGGATGGAATAAT
>JALWRB010000212.1 GCA_027077875.1 Candidatus Heimdallarchaeota archaeon | reverse complement strand
GGACCATTTTGGACAGAGGTCACCCTCACAGACGTGGTATAGTGATTCATACATGGTCTGGTTTTCCGTATCAATCCTCAGATCTGAGCCTAAAAATGAAATGTTGGAATTACCAAGGACAGATCCATTCACTGAGCCTCCTAAGATTACATCACTTTCAGAGTCCAATGATACCCTATAATACAATAAATCTGGATAGTCTGCAGATGATTGTGTCGCTGACGTCACCATCAATCCTATGATCAGTACGGAAATCAATTTTCTCATTTTCCTGTGTAAGATTTTACTCTTTAATAAAAATTATACTATAAATGGAAAAGGTCATTATGGGTCATACGTAAATTCTAATTATCCTATCAGGATTGATGTCTCAGGATATTATGAACATTATAAGGAGGATACTACGACGGTAAAAAAAGTGCTTTGAATACAGTATACATCCGTTCTTTGGATTCAAGTATGCACATAATGGAGTTATGAAACGATAACCGTTATTACACATGAATATAGATTGGTTACTACAATATCTAGATTGTTGTACCAATACTCAGATACATCAAAATCTGGATCGGAGACATTTACATTCTATGGAGCAAGTGGATCATCACAAGTGACTATTGGATATAAGATCAAGGTAGCGTGAAATGTATGATTAAAGAAATATTTCCACTAATCATTTTAGCGATATTGATTTCACCAGATTTTGTGATAAATAATTCAGTTGGGGATTCATCATATGTTTCTGCAAATTTGGTAAAAGTACAACTAAAGGAAATCTACTATTCAAAACAAATTTCTGATCATGCAAGGGAATCTTTGCGTGCATCAGTTAGAATGTATACACAAACGGTCGGTGGCTCTTGGAAACAAGTTGGTTCATATTTAGAAGATAAACGATTGACTTATCCATCTTCATCATTTAAACCTTCATCAGAATTGATACTAGGAGGGAATTCATACCCTACTGGATCAAGTCTTCTTTACGCAATAAAGCCATTAGATTGGCATTTAGGGTAGAATACGAGCGGTTCTGGTGGTTCACAGACTACAAGATTGAGACCAGTAGATACATTGAAACAGGATATCCCTTAACCTTCAAAGATTCATCTAAAGATCTCCTTCGTAATTTCATTTTTGAGTTTGAGATTAATGGAGGTTTGGTAATTTTTGAATTGGATATTTTTATTTATAACTAATTAATGAGGACGATAGATTGCAATTTAACCTAGTACTCAAGCTACATTATAAGCGGTTGGTAATCATCTTGATTTCCTTCTTTCTCTTTAGTGTGGCCTCTGCATCTGCTTTCTACGCAATAGACCAGAGCCTAACAGGCTTCCAATTATCTAGTGTCTACGCGTATGAGGATCAGAATCCTTCAGAACCTTCAGTTGTAATATCAGGGAATTTAGCAGGGAATAAGGTAGTCTCGACGAGTGGAATCGATGATTTCTTGTCAGTCTACTCCGTGGTGCAGTCTAAGGTTCTTCATCCTTTGTGGATGTTCTATTCCGTTTCTGGGGATTCATTCGTGAATATCTCATATCTAGACACGAATACAAAGGAAACAATACCGGTAAGGATAGTGGAGGACGAGGAATTTAGACAGCTTACTGAAGAGAATGTTACTGGAGTTATTATCAATCCAGAACTGCCTCAAAACCAGAACGCGTCGTCGGTTGCGGTCGAGATCAAGGACAAGGTTTCAATTCTAACCGTCACAACACGAATTAACAAAAACAGTAAGTATTATTCTATCAACAAGGATTCCTTGACAAATTCCCTGGTGATTAGCAACCTCAATCCGCTAGTAGAAAATCTCCTCATAAAATACTTTAATCTGTATATCAAGATTGACCATAGAAGTTTCAATGCAATAGAGAGGCTAGATCCACCATCACTGGCAAGAAGAGTGGTTGAGGAACCCATAAGGGAACTGCAATCTGATGGATACTTTCCATCGGTGGAGTTTTCAATTCCATATCAGGAGAGCTCCACTCCCGATACTAACGTGCAATTTCAATACGTGATTATTCTTGCTTTCACCTTTCTTGCCTCTCCAATATTCGTGGCTGTATCAATGTCTGTAATAATTGTTTGGAGGTTCTTTATTCAGTCCTTGGGAGAGGAATTCGATGTCTTGGACCACAGGGGTTTCAACATCAGAGCATTATTGCTCAAATTATCCGTACAGATTGTAGTGGCTTTTCTACTATCAGAATTAGCTGCGGTATTTGTCTTCTCCTTCATATTCCAGAAGGGTCAGTTGTTCGGTACCCAGATGTCCGTCCTCCTGTCATCAATTATCCTATGTGTGCTCTTGGTTGTACTTAATTCCCGATGGTCAAGACTAAGAGTAAATCACGTACCCGAAGTCTCCCCTGCCAGCCCCACAGCCATTCCTCTTTTCGCCCTCTCCATAATTATTCTGACAGTTTCACTTGTGGCAACACGATTTGTGGGCATTCTACGACTTACCCTCCCAATCGTATTTGGTGTGGCAGGAATACTGTTGGTGATTGTCACGTTCGTAAATGTGGTAATTAAGCACCTGATTCCAAGACTGTATAGGTACTACAGGAGATCAGACAATCTGGTTGGGCTTTTGACATTGAGCAGGATGCGAATAAATACCTCAAGGTTCAAGCGATCTTTGTCAACGTCATTCGTAATTTTCCTCGTAATCTTCCTACTTGTTTTGTTCCAGAATGGCTTTCACACAGTATTCCGGTACAACAGTGAGTTTGAGCTCGGTGGTTCTATGGTCATATCCACATTCTCTCCCCTATCAGACTCAAATTTAAGCGATATCAGCGACAGTTTGGACTATGGTGGAAGACTGATCAGTTCTAGGGTGGTGGTTTCAAATACGACAATAACAAGGTACCCAATAACTTTGATCTCAATGTCCGCGAATGAGATAGATATTATCCAACGAAAGCTGGGGATACTGCTGCTCTCTGGATCGGATAAACAAATTTGGGACAACGGTAGTTTCACAATAGTCAACTCTGTGGTTAAATACCAGAGAGAACCTGTGCTTGACGAAGGTAGGCTTGAGCTTAATCATATATGGTTCGGAGGGAACACCTCCCAGTCCCTGAAACTCATAAGAATAGTAGATGACCTTCCGATGACCCATTCCCCATCCCTATCCACTGATGGAGGGTGGTCTGCAATTGTATCAAATCAGACATTCAACAGTCTGATTGAGAGGGTAGAGGATGCGCAAGTGATGTATAAATACATCCTCGTTGACGATGTAGATCCTCCAGATGAGGGACTAGAGGGGTTAATGAGGTACGGTGTTGCATACGATCGGGTCCCGGATCTGAGCTACCTAGATGAATTCTTCAAATTGGACGACCTCTTCTATGGAATAATGGTAGCAACCGTTACAATGATAATCCTATACTACGGGTCCCTTACAATCGTCACCTCTTCTGAGACCAATCATAGGTTTAAGACTTATTCACTTCTAAAGGTGGACAGATCGAAGACAGCACTAATTGGCATGCTAGAAATTGGGACACCTCTTGGTCTCTCACTAATCTTCGCATTTGTTTTGGGAAATATCCTCAGCTATCTTGCCTTCATTTTTATTGCGATGGTTGGATTCAGATTTGGGGTCGTTCAGAAGATGAGGAATCAGCCATTTCTCTCTCCACCTTCATTTCTAGTCTTGGCATTAATTGCCCTAATCTCCTCAGTTCTGTTAGCTTCAGTATTCTATATTATTAGGCAGAATCTCTCCCTCTCGAGGGAGAAGGACAGGAGGTAACGGTGTGGATATCAGTACATTTGACCTCTCAAAGTCTTTCACGGATGCAGGTGAGGAGTACGTTGTGCTCAAGGGAATAACGAGCACATTCCATAAAGGGTCGCTGACCTGTATAATCGGCAATAGCGGGAGTGGCAAGACCACTTTCTTCAACATTCTTTCCAGTTTGATCGAGCCTAATATGGGCAGTGTTCTCTTTGACAATACCGAGTTGGGTGCTCCAAATAGGAATTTCCGAAAGGAGAATATAGGGTACCTTGGCCAGTATCCTGAAAATAATCTCTTCCTCGACCTGTCCGTACAAGACAATTTCTCAATTGTCTTCTCCAACTACAGGATTCAAAGGAGTAAAAGAAAGGATATAATGCGGAGGGAATTAGCTGCGGTTAATCTAGATAAGATACCGGTGGATTCAAAGTGTAAGTTACTTTCTGGAGGAGAGCTTCAACGGCTCTCCCTCGTTCTATCCATTCTTCACGACCCACCAGTGATTATCGCTGATGAACCAACCGGAAACCTTGATCTTGCGAACGCCCATGAGCTATTGAGACTGTTAAAGAAGCTCTCTACTGATAAGTCCAAGACAGTGCTTATAGCAAGTCACGACGAGCTAGTCCAGCAGTATGCAGACGTCACCATCAGATTGACAGATGGGAGAATATCATCAATATACAGAGGAGGTAAGGTCTCTAATCAAAGTGGCAGAGGTATTCCAATTCTAGTTGGTAAAGGGGGCACAGTTACGATCCCCGAATCCTTGTTTGAGAAGTTGCCAATGAAGAAAATCGTGTATGCAAATATCAAGGATAACAGATTGATTTTGAATTTTGGAGAGGAAGACGATGAGTAATTTAGTATTGCAGATCACGAACTTGGAGAAACGGTTTCCGGGTAGAGAACCACTCTTCTCAGGCTTAGACCTAGAGGTCGAGGAGGGTACATTTCACATTATTCACGGTAGATCGGGGACTGGAAAATCCACCCTTTTGCAAATTCTTCTAGGCTTTGAGACTGCAGATCATGGCACTATCGAATACGTCAGTTTGAATCCTGATGATGCAAGAAAACCAGATCTCTCAATGATAGGCTATATGTCACAGAGCAATATGCTTCTCCCGGAATTCACACTACTCGAGAACATCACACTCCGACTCTTCGACAAATTTAATTGGGAGGAACGTGTCGAAATGGCTTTCGATATGATGAGGGAACTAGGCATCTCTTCCCTCAATGGTAGGTACATTCACCAAGTGAGTGGGGGGGAACTCCGAAGGGCAAATTTGGCATTCACACTGGTTGGCGTACCCAAACTACTGTTACTTGATGAACCCACAAGTAACTTGCACTCTGAACTTGCTAAGGGCATATTCAATCTAATTGATGAAATGACGAAGGAGATGAATATAGCGGTGATTATGACCACGCACAATCGCGCCCTAATTTCCAAGAGGGCGAAGTATTACGAGCTTGAGAGGAGGGACTTGGTCACAATATTGGAAGAGACTTGAGATTTTATGCACTTTTCCAACTACTCCCCAACGACAACAGCAGCATTGACAGGACAATCGGTCGAGACAGACCTGAAGTACATCCAGAATACGGTTGTGGCGACGAAGTAGAGCACCGCAGCGATGAGGAAGGGAGTTGTGAAGTCGAACAGGCTCATGTAGTACGACCCGAGGAGGAAGCCCACAGCGGAGAACAACGCTGAACCTCCCTGCCTTATCGCCTCCATGGTCACCCTCTCCTCGTCGTTGACCATCTCCATCGAGAGCGCAGACTCTGTGGGGAAGATCCCCACCATCAGGGTGACCCTCAGCAGGTAGAAGATCCCTGCGATGAAGAGCAGGGGCGCGAGCGGGAGAAGGACGATGAAGAAGATAGATCCGTACCTCAAGCGACGAGCGTGTTGAC
>JALWRB010000211.1 GCA_027077875.1 Candidatus Heimdallarchaeota archaeon | reverse complement strand
GAGGTGAGAATATTACGAAGAAGATGACGTCAAAGGACGCTTCGCGCATTCAGTCAAATGCTGATAAGAGCGGGAAGAACCAAGACTTCAAGAGCAGAGCCCAGAGGGCGGCTTCCAAGAACAAGGGCAAGTAATCACTACAACCCACAAACTGTATAATAATTCAATTCCTTTAGATTAACATCCACGACCATACCGATGAGAGGAAGCTATTATTAGATCATAAGTTGATAATTTAATTGTATGGGAGACCCTGTCGAATTAACCGAAGAGGAGAAGAATATCTACAAAGAGCTGAAGGAGTTACATTCAGGTTTGATGGAAGAGATTATGGGGAGGAAGAAAGACAATTTTGATGAGAGATATGACCAAATGCGGGATTTTGCACACGAGCTCCACATGTCGCTCAAGAACAGGGGAATAGAAGTAAGACATCATCAATACATGCTCGATAATCGTGGCGTACCACCTGAGGACCCGGAGTTTTACGATCATGTCCATTCCGTTGAGGACCTCCTCAAATTCATTGACGATGTCGATGCAAATACAGATCCTGTCGATGAGACAATTGGAGAGGAGTTTGATTTCAGGTTCTATTCGAAACGTTGGGGGCACAAAGACACCTGTAGGGTCAAGAGGACAAAGGAGGGATGGGAATTCTCCCTTCTAAATCAGCGCATACCGAGTAGGAAAGATGGATTACCGGGTCTAGAGAGAATACTCTCACACGAAGGAGTTGCATACCCTATCACACTGCCAGATTATTTCAGAAGATTGTGGAAGTCTGCAGCAAATGGTTTGAGTAAGGAAAAAATTCAAGAGGCACTCAATGAGCTTGCAGAATGGGTAAGCAACACTGAGAAATCCTCACCGAAGGGAGAGGTTTGGGCCGCGATATAGCAGCTGAAATTGGCTCTGATGAATCAGTAGGAAATTATGGAGTTGTCACATTTCTGGATATCCTCGGGTGGAAGGGAATTTATCATCGATTAGAGAACCCATTGAATTCAATTAAGGACATCGTTGATCAGGATTCATTAAAAAAACTTCGTCGATAAATTCAGAGGGATCTTGAGGAATACACCAATTGAATTCCGTCTAGTAAGTATCTCGGACACAATCGTGATCTATTCCTACTGTGATCGTAGGGATGCGAGAAAGGTTATTGACATTCATGGACTCAATTACTGACATTAGTGGAAAAACGGTCAAGCAGATAGAAGCTCATCGCCCATCAGTAGCTCCTCTGCCCTGACCATGTCGTCCCTCGTCAGGTGGTCCTCCGCGACGTAAGGTATTCTGGAGTTCACGAAATCGATGACCCTCTCCAACCTCTCGGAGCTCCGGGGCCTTTCCTGCATGTTCAGACCACGTACTGCAAAGAGCAATTCGAGTGCCACGAGTTTGCGAGCTAGACCCAGCACGGTGTACAGCTTGGTGGCGGAGTTCATACCCATAGAGACGTGGTCCTCCTGAGAGCCAGAGGTGGGGGTGTTGTCCGTCACTGCGGGATGAGCGAGCACCCTCATCCGGTTGAGGACAGCGGCTGCGGTGTAGTGAGCGATCATGTATCCCGACTCCACACCGGGGTCCGAGGCGAGGAACGCTGGGAGTTCCTTGGTGGCAGGATGCACCAACCTGTCCAGTCTTCTCTCCGTGATATTTCCCAGCTCCACCAGTGCCATATTGACGGTCTCGATCGGTAGCGCAAGTGGCTCTGCGTGGAAGTTCCCTCCTGAGATGACCTCGGCGCTGTCCGGGAAGATCAGCGGATTGTCCGTCACGGCATTGACCTCGCGGGAGACCACTGTCTCAAGGTACTCTACTGCATCGAGGATCGCTCCGTTAACCTGTGGGATACAGCGGAGGACGTACGGATCCTGCACCTTGTGGTCGACCAGTGGATCGTGGTGCGACTCGAGAATGAGGGAGCCTTGGAGAAGGTCGCGCATCTTCCGGGCTATTTCCTGCTGTCCCCTCTGCCTGCGTAGTTCGTGGATGCGTGGATCGAAGGCAGCATCTGTCCCCCGGAGGGCCTCAATGGTCAGGGCGGATGCTACCGCGGACTGGTCGAGAAGCTTCCTTACGTCCCTGAGTATGTGGAGAGCGTATGCGGTGATGAAGTGCGTGCCGTTGATCAGGGCCAGCCCCTCCTTGGCCTCGAGGACGACTGGTTCCAGCCCGTTCTCACGGAGGATCTCATCCGTCGGGCGGTCATCGCCATGGACCTCCCCCTCGCCGATGAGAACGAGGGCCACGTGGGCGAGCGGTGCCAGGTCACCTGACGCTCCCAGACTCCCGAGCTGGTAGCTCACAGGTACGATATCATGCCTAATCAGGTCCACGAGTAGTTGGAGCGTCTGCCTGCGTATCCCAGAGTGTCCCTTGGCCAGAGAGTTTGCCAACAGCTTCATGGCCGTCTTTGTGATCTCCCGGGGTATGACCTCTCCCATACCTGCAGCGTGCGAGCGGATGAGATTGACCTGCAGCTGCCCCAGCTTGTCCCGGTCTATCCACCGGTTGGCGAGCTGCCCGAATCCCGTGCTGACCCCGTAAATCGGTCTCTCCTCTCCGATGAGGTGATCGAGTGAGTGTCGGCAACGCTCCACCTTCTCCCAGTTCCTCACCTCTGGCTCAGCCGAGAGTATGCCGTACATTGATTCGGAGTCCAGCTCCGCTCCTAATTCGAATGTATCCACGAGTTCAGGGAGTGAGGGAGCAGATAAAAGCTTAGTTATTCAGGGTCGGCTTGATCGTCCGTCCAACTCTTCCGCACGTTATGGATTGAGCGGACAATGCTCCAGCAGGACGGATATCTTCATACCGCAAGCTCGACGGACTTATTGAATATAGGACCCAATCGAATCGTCGTAATATACAAGCATGATAAAATAAGGATTATTCAAAGATACCCAAGTGTAATATGTCTCTGACGACTAGAGCCACTCTCCGCCTTCTATCGGTCTAGCAATCCCAACTAAGGTTCCCAATCAAGGTTCCCAATCAAGGTTCCCAATCAAGGTTCCAACTAAGTGTCCCAATCAAGGTTCCAACTAAGTGTCCCAATCAAGGTTCCCAATCAAGGTTCCCAACTAAGGTTCCCAATCAAGGTTCCCAACTAAGGTTCCCAATCAAGGTTCCCAACTAAGGTTCCCAATCAAGGTTCCAACTAAGTGTCCCAATCAAGGTTCCCAATCAAGGTTCCCAATCAAGGTTCCCAACTAAGGTTCCCAATCAAGGTTCTCAATCAAGGTTCCAACTAAGTGTCCCAATTTAGATCCAGCGGTTTCTTAATGGCATGTACTACTATTCCAGACACAAGTATTATCCCGGAATAGAACAGAAATACCCCCCTGATCGCTGTTTCCCGATCCAAGAAAGGAAGTCCTATACCAACCACAAATTGCAGGAGAATCGTCAGGATAAATCCCAAGATAAAGATGATCAGTACATCGGTATCGGATCCGCTGGTAAGGATATAAACCAGCATGAACTGGACGATGTAGTAGACTACCGGGTCGCTATAGTACACGACCAACCCAAATGAGGGAAGGGCCACGAGTAGGATCAGAAAGGCCGCGATCAAGTACCAGTAGTCTGATACTCCCGGCCTGATTAGTATATAGACCATTACAATGACCTCAGGCACGAAGAGTAGTACCGATACAAGGGAATAGCCCACCACGTCTGTCAATGCAGTATAGCTCAGTACTATGGAGAGCATGGAACCTACTGGTACTAGGAGAATCGCCAAGGGATAGTTCCTTCTCCTATTCTCCCTCCAGACTGCTGGTTCAATGACTGGGGTGTTGAACAGGAAGACCGCACCTGCGATAACCAAGAGCGCGGCGATAGAGAGAGCGATGTACATGTTCACGAAGACATTCCAGAAGACTAGGGTAGACAGTGGTGTTCTCCATGCCACTGAGATATCCATCATGACTATCATCCACAGGATATAGAGATGTCTGTTCTGTCTGACGTTCCTCAGTTCGAGATAGAACAAGAACAGTGAATAGGATCTTGCTCCGATGCTCAGGATCACAACCAAGATAGAAAGAACTGCAGCATTTGTGAATAAAATGGCCACAATACCAATGAGGGTAATCACGGCAAGTAGACCTTGGATCTGCACAGCGATCTTCCTTGATCTCCTCATGATGAAGTAGGGGACGACGAATACCAGAACTGGTAGACTGAGGAGCAAGGAGGTCATATATGCAGAACCTCCGAGATCAACCAGATAGCCAATAAACCTATTCGCTATCGTGCTAATTAAGATCTGAGCTGACAGGAAGAGCAACGATGTCACCACAAAGGTAGGTCTCTCGCCATCTGTCTCTACGACACTATCGGGATAGAGGGATTCCATATGTAATGAAAAGTGGATGGATTCTTAAATTATTCGTGCTCTGACTAGACTACTCTCTACATCAACTACTCTTTTTAAACAGAGGATCTCTGGCAGATATTATCGATTTCCCCACTTGACGTTCTTAATTCTTGTATTCTATCCATATCAACTTCGAACATTGATCGGCTTCTTGAGCAGGAGGGCAACTCCCCATGCCAGTACAATGATCCATGAGAGGAACCACAGGAGGTCTCTATTGAATTGTACCACACCCATAAAGTACTCTATGTGACCTAAATATCCCTGTGGGTCAACGTAGATCAACTCAATAAGGCTCATGAAAATAATGCCAAAGATGAACAAT
The DNA here is from genome assembly GCA_027077875.1 of Candidatus Heimdallarchaeota archaeon. GTDB lineage: Archaea > Asgardarchaeota > Heimdallarchaeia > Heimdallarchaeales > Kariarchaeaceae > S139-21. Next base: position 1,038 of record JALWRB010000211.1, on the reverse strand, counting down.
GGTATCGACAGTAGACCTACCCAGAAATTATCCACGGTGATCATCATCAGCGTAATTGATAAGATCAAGCTCATAAAAATAATTGAGACATAGGGAAGAATACTTTGGGGAACAACTGCAAGCCCTAATATCAACATCGCTGAAAGCGGATACCAGTACTTGGAATCGACCCTCAGGATAATGGGGCTCAGCAATAACACAAGGAGGAGGGAGAGGAGAAACCATGGCCATGTCATCACCGTCGAATCCAACTCCAGCAAGGAGTCATACATCCGCAGCGCTAGACCATAACCAAAGAATAAAAGGGCAATCAGGGGATAGTTCTCCCACTTCCATACCCTAATGTGTGTACGGTTCTCAGCAGGTTGTCTGACCAACAGAACACTACCAATTCCAACAAGAAGCAGGAGCAGGAGCAATTCGAAACCGACAATGAGACCCATCTGGTCATTCCCGACACCACCGACGAAATAAACCAAGACCTCCACTACGAGAAGTGGCGACAGCGGAATCAACGACAACGACACATAGAGCACCCTGTTGCTCACAAACCTGAGCTCCTGAAGTACCAGAAACAACGAGACGACGTGTAACACCCCCGAGACTGGCTTCCCAACGACCTCCCAGAGGTAGTAGTCCCCAGTCAGATACCATCCCGCAAACAGGATAACCATCGCAAACGACATTAGAAGATACGGCCAGATCACCAACCTGCTCCGACCCCAGAACATCAGAAGAAGCAACGACGCGACAATCGTGACAAACACAATACCGTTCCTAATCTGCCAGTCTGATGAACTCAACCTGACAAATCCATAACCCCGAATACTCTCGAGGACAGCACTATACGTCGCAATCTCACTCCCCACCAGAATGAGAAGGACAGGGAGAATAACCGAACGAGAGCGGTCCAAATAAACCCCGACCTCCCGATCAGGATAAAGCAACTCCATTATCACTGTCGGAAAAATATTCAATAAAAACAATACGCAGACCTATCGACTCCACGTTAGTACTCCGCTCCCGCTAATACTCTAT
>JALWRB010000210.1 GCA_027077875.1 Candidatus Heimdallarchaeota archaeon | reverse complement strand
TTGGTGACGGTATCCTTCGCGAGGAGGTCGCTAGCTTTCCCTGCGGCTGCTAGTCCTTGTGAAATTGCCTCTTCAAGGTTGACGGGTCCCCTGACGGTCCCACCCATGTACACTCCCTGCACAGCGGCCTCTACGGGAGCGAGCTTGGGGTGAAGTTCGAGGAGGAAGTCGTCGGTGGTTTTAGATACCTTGAGCATGTCTGCAATTCCGTGATCTTCGGGTGGTGTGATCCCGACGACTTGGACGAGTAGGTCTGTAGGGATGGCCACTTTCTGCTTGAGGAGCTCGTCGTATGCGACGACGTATCCGTCCTGCACCTTTATGAATTCCTCGGGGTTCTCGTCCTGCGGATACTGCATGAAGACTACTCCTTGGCGTGCAGCTTCGTAGTAGGTCTCCTCCGCATGTCTTGAGTATGTCCTGATGTCCTTGTACAGTACGGTGACTGACTTTCCTTTCTTCCTCAGCTCGAGTGCTTCATACACCATGCTTGTGCAGCAGTATCGGGAGCATCCCTTGTCGTCGAATCGTGATCCGACACATGCGACGAAGGTTATATTCTGCTCCTCGATGCTCTCGAGATTATTGTCCAGCTCGACGGAGGTGATGACCCTCATCCCTGCGTTCTCGATGGGTTTGGGTTGGTAGACCTGTCCTCCGTAAGCGAGGACAATTGCTCCTACGTCTACTTTCTCACCGTTCGACAGGGAGACCGCGTAGTTTCCGACGTATCCGCTGACCGAGGTGACGGTCGTGTTGGTGAAGACCTTAACTCCCTCCTTCTCGATGTCGTGGATCATCTTTTCCCTGATCTGCTTGGCCGAAGTCCCCGTGGGGGCTACGTGCTTGATCCGGTTGAGCATACCTCCGAGTTGCGTGTCCTTCTCCACGAGGTAGGTCTCGAATCCCTGTCCTGCGAGGTTCCATGCGGCTCCCATTCCCGCGGGTCCTCCACCGACGACCAGTGCCTTCTGGATCATGGGCAGGTCCTTTGCCTGCAGTGGTTCGAGGAGCTTTGCCTTGGCGACCGACATGCTGACCATGTCTTTTGCCTTCTCTGTCGCCTTCTCGGGTTGATCTTTATGAACCCACGAGTTGTGGTTCCTCAGGTTGGACATCTCGATGAGATACTTATTGAGCCCTGCCTTCGCCATCGCCCGCTTGAAGGTGTCGGTATGCGTCTTAGGTGAGCACGCTGCAACGACGAGCCTGTTCAGCCCCTTCTCCTTGACCATCTCCGTGATGTGGGCCTGGGTGGATCCTGCGCAGGCGAACATTACCTCCTCGGTGTACTCGACTCCCGGTAGATCCTTGGCGAACTTTACGACATCTGGAACGTCGACTGTCCCCGCTATGTTGCTCCCGCAATCGCAGACGAATACCCCGATCCTGTCTCCGTCGGAGGGATCGATAGTCTCCTCGTAGACCTCGAGCGGGAAGAACCTCCTCTCCACGTGGGTCATGGCAGCAGCTGCTGCGGCACTCGCCTCCGCCACGCTGTCTGGTATGTCCTTGGGCCCCGAGGCACAGCCAGCCACATATATCCCCTCCTTTGATGTCGCCACCGGGAAGCCCTCGACCTCCCTGTTCTCGATGTATCCGTCCATGTCGAGGTTGATGTCCAGCATGTCTGCCAGAACGCCTGTTCCCTTGGAGGGGAGTAAAGCCGGTGCGAGGACGATGAGGTCGAACTCCTGGGTCTTGATCTCTCCCGCCTCCGTGTCCTCGAAGGTCACGGTTGGGTGCTTGCCCTCTGTGTGGATCATCGCGGGTCTTCCCCTGACGTACTTTATGCCCTCTTTCAGAGTCCTTTCGTGGAATTCGTCGAAGCCCTTTCCGTATGCCCTTATGTCCATGTACAATACCGTGACATCATCCACACCGTGGTCCTTGGTCTGGTATGCCTCCTTGATGCTGTACATGCAGCACACCCTCGAGCAGTAGTTGCAGTAGCGCTGATCCCTCGACCCCACGCACAGGACGAAGAGGACATTCCTCGGTTCCTCGTGGTTGCTGGGCATGATGATGTGACCTGCGGTGGGCCCCGCGGCGTTGAGCATTCTCTCATACTCCATGCTGGTGAGGATGTCGGGGTGCTTTCCGTATCCGTACTCCGTGATCAGACTGGGATTAAGCAGCTCGAATCCAGTCGCCGTGATGATCGAGGCCACCTCGATCTCGTACTCCGTGTACTCTGGCATGTTGAAGTCGATCGCCTCGGGAAGGCATGCCTCCATGCACCTGTTGCATGCCAGCACGTTTGGTGGATCGTTCAAGCAGTCCTCGCTGTTGATGACATATGCACCCGGTTCTGCCTGAGGGAAAGGTGTGTATATTGCAGTTCTATAGCCTATTCCGTGGTCGAACTCGTTTGGCATCGTGACTGGGCATGCCTGCACGCAGAGGTCACATCGCGTACATGCATCTGTGACGTACCTCGCCTTCTCCTTCAGTTTCACCTTGAAGGACCCAACCTCACCTGTGACGTCCACGACCTCCGTCAGTGATTTTACCGTGACATTCGGGTGGCTCATCGCCTCGCTCATCACGGGTGCTTGTATACAGATGGAGCAGTCAAGGGTCGGGAAGTTCTTATCCAGACCTGCCATTATCCCTCCAATCGAGGGCTTCTTGTCCACGAGGATCACGGGGACACCCGCTTCTGCGAGGTCGAGTGTCGACTGAATCCCGGCAATTCCCGCACCGATAACCAGTACCGGCTTTACTTCTTCTTCGCTCATTTCTTCTTTCCTCCTATCTCCTTCCCCAGCTCGTACCCTCTTCTCAGTGCCTTGAGATTCAGCTCCTCCGTTCCCTTCGGGACGATCTCCAGCAGTGCTTTTTCGAGGCTCTCCTTGGAGACGATGTCCGTGAGCTCTTGGAATGCACCCATGAGGATGACGTTTGCTACAACCTTCTTACCGATGTTCTCCGCCTCCTGAACCGCGGGGATTCCGAACTTGGTGGCGTCGGTCTCAGGGTTTACGAGGAAGTTCTCGTAGATCAGGGTACCCCCCTCTGCCAGTTTGTCGCTGTTCATCTCCCAGCCCTCCTCCGAGAGAACGACGAGGATGTCCGGTTGGTCAACCATGGGGTACTCGATCTCTATGTCGTCAATGATGAGATCTCCCCGGGCGAATCCCCCTGTGATCTCGGGGCCGTATGCCTCGGTGAAGACTACGTGCTTGTTGTTGTACAGAGCAGACGCCCTACCTATGGTGTAGGCGAGCGTGATCGCTCCTTGTCCTCCCTGACCAGCCACCCTTACCTTATACCTCATGCTTGGTGACCTCCTATGTAGTGGAAGAACCTGTCCTTGGAGTCGAAGTACGGCATCTTCTCCTCGGCGAAGAACTCCCCGACTATGACATCGCTCTTGGGGTCCATGTCGATCTCGAGCTGCGTAAGCTCGGGGTTTTCCTCCAGCTCGCTCCTCTGCTCGAAGTAGTGCATGGTGTCTATGGCATTCCTGAAGCTGTTCTTCTTACCGAAACCCTTGGGGCAGGGCGACAGAGCCTCCACGAAGGAGAAACCGTCATGCTGGAATGCCTTCTCGATGGACTCCTGCAGTTGGACATGGTGAAGCACCGTCCACCGGGCGATGTGTGTCGCCCCCGCTGCCCTCATGAGGAACGGGAGGTTGAATGGGTGGTCGTAGTTGCCCTTGGTCGTCGTGCTGGTCTTCGCACCGTACGGGGTGGTCGCACTCGCTTGTCCTCCCGTCATACCATAGATGAAGTTGTTGACCAGAATGACGTTGAGATTGATGTTGCGGCGAGCAGCGTGGATCAGATGGTTACCCCCGATCGTCGAGAGGTCGCCGTCACCGGAGATGACCGTCACCTGCAGCTCGGGATTAGCGAGCTTGAGACCTGTGGCGAAAGCTATAGGCCTGCCATGGGTTGTGTGGTAGCTGTCGAGATCAAGGTAACCACTGGCCCTCCCCGAGCATCCTATGCCCGAGACCACGACATGTTTGTTTCGTTCTATCCCGCTGTTGTCGATCGCCTTGGAGTAGGCACTGATCACCTTCCCCAGGCCGCAACCGGGGCACCAGATATGCGGAAGTCTGTCCACTCTCAGTAACTTGTCACGTGGATGTCTCTCCACCGTAATTGGGGGTTTCATTTCATCTCCTCCTCTATTCTTCGGAGCACCTCTGCAGGTGGGTGCAGAGCACCTCCGGAGTGTGTCAGGGCAACGACCTCGCAGACTGCGTACTCCCGTACGGGGTGCACGAGCTGCCCGAGGTTCACCTCTGCAACCATGATCTTCTTCACTCGGCGGCTCAGCTCATTGACCTGTCGCTCGGGGAAGGGCCAGATGGTCTTGAACCTCAGCATCCCCACCTTCAGCCCCTTCTCCCTTGCCTGCTTGATCGCTTCGCGCACGCTCCTTGCCTCCGAACCGTAGGCAACGATAGCCAGCTCTGCATCTTCCAGCATGAACTCCTCCAGCTCCACGATGTCGTCGATGTTCTCGTAGATCTTGCGCTTCAACCTCGACATCAACTTCTCCTGACCTTCGGGATTGGTCGCAGGGTAACCCCGTTCGTCGTGGGTCAGGCCTGTCATAAGTACGTGGTGACCGTGCCCCGCAATGGCCATCGGAGGAACCAGCGTGGAACTGTCGTAGGGCTGGTAGGTATCATCACCGTCCATCGGTGTCTCCCTGTCCACGATCTTGATGTCCCGCAAGCGAGGTACTTTCACATTGCTGGTCATCAGCCCCAGAATCTGGTCAGCCATGATGAAAACGGGTACCCTGTACTTCTCCGCAGCATTGAATGCCTTGATCGTCAGATCGAAGCATTCCTGAACAGTAGAGGGACAGTACGCAATCACGTCGTAATCTCCGTGAGATCCCCAGCGAACCTGATTGATGTCACCCTGGGAGGTCAGCGTGGGCATACCTGTCGAGGGACCACCACGCATCACATCCACGATCACAACCGGTGCCTCCATCATGTACGCCAGCCCTATATTCTCCAGCATCAGCGACACTCCGGGACCAGAGGTCGCAGTCATCGACTTAGCACCCGCACAAGAGGCCCCAATGATCGCTGCCATCGATGCAATCTCGTCCTCCATCTGGATGAACTCACCTCCCTCCTCGAATAGGCGGTAGCTCATACGCTCAGCGATTGGCGACGCGGGTGTGATCGGGTAGGCCCCGAAGAACCGACACCCAGCTATTATTGCAGCCTCAGCAATCACGTGATTGCCCTTCATAAAATACGTACCCTCCTCGAGCATCAGGGCGTACCTCCTTCATCGATCTCCTCCGTGAAGATCGCAAAGTCAGGGCACACCTCCGTGCACATCGAGCACGCAACGCACGCATCCTCCTTGCCATCTGCGATTGTAGGATATCGATAACCCTTCTTGTTGAGATTGGTGGATATACTGAGTACGTGCTCTGGACAGTATTCCCAGCAATACCCACATTCTTTGCAGCGGTCCGGTATGATGTAGAGCTGCCCCCTCGGCTGCTTCTTCTTATCGAGGTTCAGCGGTTGCCTTATCGGCTGTTCGTACCAGTCCTTTATTCTGTCTGGTGTGAGCGGTGTTATCTTGAATCCATAGTACGCCGCTCTTGAGTTCTCCGATGATGTCGTCATCGGTATGACATAAACAATATATAATTTATTCTTTTTATTCGTCGGATGTGTCTGCACGATATTTTGTGAAATATTGTGACAATAGTATGAACTTCGGAAAATTCAGAACCTAAAATCACAAAATAATCAAATATTTCGTGAC
>JALWRB010000209.1 GCA_027077875.1 Candidatus Heimdallarchaeota archaeon | reverse complement strand
ATTTTCTTCAGCTCGATACCTCAGTCGTCCATGAGGACAAGAGTGAGGAGTTAAAATTTGCTGAGGAGCTGGAGGAAAATATCTTCCCCGATATAACTGAAGAGAATGACAAAGGGATAAAGGATCAAAAGAAGCACCTTGAGAATGTTCGGAAAAGAATAGCCTACGAGGTGATAGGCGGTAGACGTGGAATAATTGAGCACAACGTCACATCGGACGAGACACTGCTGAATGTTGCCCGGGAGATAATCGTGCAGATGATCCCCAGCATCGATAACCAGCACCTGATCTACTCACAAATTCTTGGACACTCAAATCTTGTCTCTACCATTTCAAGGGAAAATACCGTAATTCTGGCTGCGAATCTCCTCCTCGCTTCAGAGATGAGAGACATCAAGGAAATTAGTCACGAGATTGAAGAGATCCGGCAGATGTCAGAGCTCTCGATCCAGCGATACTATTTTCTCTTTCGGATGTACCGGGATATCCTCGCCAGATTTGAGGTCTCGGAAGACTATTACGCTCCCCTCCTCCAAGGAATTCTAGATCTTCTACAGCAGTTGCTGAGAAAGTATACCCATGATCTCTCTGATCTCTATCAGAACTCCTCTGCGTTCACAGCCGAGCACCTAGATCGTGAATTTATCAAGGAAATTCTTGACAACACGGCATTCGACACCCCAACTCAAAGTATGAGAGAAGCCATGGAACTAGACGCTCTCTTTGGGACAAATCTGGCAGAGAGAATAGGTGACCAGATTCACGATCGTTTCGAGAAATTGGACATGGATGACCTTCTGGGTGATCCTCTGAACTCTCCGATCTGGGAAGATGCAGTTCGGGAGAAGATCAAGGAACTTAGTTGGGATGAACTTGACAAGTTCAGCAACTACGCGGATGAAGTAGAGACCAAGAATATCAATGAGGACAGGCTCATGGAGACCATTCAGAGGGAGATGCTTGAGCGGATGATCAGTCAATCTCGAACATTTGAAGAGCTCCAAGAATCAATCTCCAAGCTGCGGAAAAAGCAGCTAAGTCCTGACTACAGCAAAATAGTAGATCAGGGTAGAAAACTCAAACTCTCTAAGCAGGAAATGGCTAAACTGACAGGTAATCCTCTGATGTATCTCAAGTCTCTGATGGAGAGTCAGCAGGTCTCCTATGAAGAGACGAAGTCACTGTTCGGAGAACACAAGCTCACTCAAGATCAGATGCAAGAACTTGCAAATTTGGCCGCGTCCAAGAATCAAACAGGTGTTCTTGGTTTCATTGCAGAGGATGATCTCTCTCTCGCTCTCGGTGTGATTCAGGGAAAGCACAATTCCGATGGCATGGCAATGGAGATCGTGAGCGCAGGTGGGGGAGAGAATCTCTTGGACCAGTGGTTCCTACACGGGAAAAGGTTGCCTGCTAGATTTAGGAACATTGTCAAGGAAGCGGCAAAGCAGGTGATGATTGATTTAGCAAAGGTAAAAGCATCGATGCTCATTGGATCATCTGAAGCGGGGAACCTTCCTGAGGGGACATACAAGCCCTACATGGTGGGAGATGATGCGGAGACGATCGATATAGACGAGACAATCGAGAACATAATAATGCTGGGGAAGTCACTCGATCACGTCACACCGGATGACTTTGTGGTCAGAAAGACCGTGAACGGCCGGAGATGTGTGATTTTTCTAATAGACATCAGTGGATCGATGTCAGGACGGGCTCTGGCTAGCGCAAGTCTAGCAACCGCAATGTTGCTTACTGCTTTCTCCAAGGACGAGATCGGTGTGGCTCTCTTCGAGTCTAACACCCATGTGATTTGCGAGGTCAATGAGGACATAGAGATAGACGTCCTGATAGACGAGATTCTAGAACTTACCGCGAGGGGTGGAACCCAGATGTCACGGGCTGTCCTGTGGGCCAGGGAACAACTGGAGGACTCTCAAAGTGCGGACAAAATGTTCATCATGCTGACCGACGCCATGATCGCAGACTTTGGTGCGTGTGTCCCGGACTTTACCGCGATATCCGATATGGGAACAACAAGTGTGCTGATTATGCCTGAGATGGGTTACGGACGCTCGGGCATCCAGAACATAGTTGAGAGCGTAGACGCGCAACTCGTTCATGTACGCGACTGGAGAAAATTCCCGGAGGTTGTCTCCCGGGTACTTTCGAGGGTGTGAATATGATCAGGCAACTGCTGGATTCAAAGAGACTAAGTCGAGCAAGAGGGATCGCAGACCGGAATGTCACCGATTTCACTATCGTCTCTAAGGATCCTCTTCAGGTGTTCTGCACAATTACAGGATCGTCTACCTACAAGGTGGTAATTGACCTAAAGGCACAGACCATTGCTCATTCCTGCCCAGATGCGCAGAGGAGGAGGGTGTTCTGCAAGCACATAGGCAAACTCCTCCTGATGCTTGACGATTCCGCTATCTCTCAGGTGTACAGGAACAAGAATTACAGATTTGATACATCAAAGCATCTCGTAGACGAGATGATGCAGGAGCTCAAGAAGCAACATAACAGCGGTGAAAAGTTTGATACAGGGGAGAATCAAGAGATCAAGATCAGAATCTCTGAACTTGATGATCTAAGTTTTCTCCTCAATCTCCAGCAGATGGAGGAAATTCCCCTTCCTCTCATCGGAGAGTTCAAGAAAAGGATGAGGACTGTATTTGACGGGATCCTTACCAAGAACCTGAAAACTCTACTCGATCTTCTCTACTTGGGTTCGGAAATCTCATCAGTTGTGGGATACGACATCGTTAGGGAGTTGGAGAAGTACAGAGGTGTCAAGCTCGACGTGTTTGAGATACAGATGCTGGGTGTAGTCTCCCGTATGTTATCAGATCTCGTTGGTAGAGATATTGACCTACCCAATATCAGCACTTCTGAGATAGACAAACTCCTCGACCGAGAATTCAGACACTACACTCCTCGTACAGATTGGGTTCGGCGATGGGTTGCAAGGAAGAAGACATCGTTCTTACCAAGAATCAGTGTTGATGACATCATGATCTACTACGTGAAGTCAAATGGTGAGAACCCCAAATTGGGAATAGGTGGTCGTAAAACCCACAGAAATAATGGGATATACAATCTACCTCTCAAGGAGCTAGAGCAGTTTCCTGCTACCTTTTTCATGATCAAGAGGATAGTTGGTGGACTTCGGGACTACATTACAAGGGAAGAGATTGACTACCATAGGAGATTCATCGAGTTTGCCAATGGAGAGGATGTACCTGAGCGGTGGAGGGAGAAGGCACGTACACACAGTGTCGCTTCTGACTGGAGTGGTAAGATTATTCACTGGGACATAAACACCAATAGGAACATCCCCTATAGACTCATCCATGCCAGTAACTACAGCTTAACCGTTCCCGATCCCAAGTCACCGATTGTAACTGCTCTACAGCCCTTTGATTACACCCTGTGTCATAAGGGAAATGTCTACCTTGACAAGAACAAAGACATCGGTATCCGGGGGGTGGTTCCTAAGGGAATCCTCTCCCCTCAAGACGTGATCAATGCGATATACAGGGGTGTAGAGATCGAATCAAACATCCTACCGTGGGACATTCTGGTTAAGTACGTCACGAAGGGTACAGTCAATCAGGGAGATGTCGAGGTAGCAATCAAATTCTGTGAACAGCATCTGTTCATCTATGGGAGCTATGAGCTCTCTCTGGAGTTGAAGAACCTCCGGAAAATTGGAAGAGAAGGAATATCCGACGAGATGGTCAATAGTTTTCTTGAAAAAATGAAGTTTGAGACTGGACGACTAAACTCCAGATCACGACCTATTGCCAAGAGGTTTCTTGCAGCAGATAAGCATCTGCAGAAACTCATCTTCATTGGAGAGGAGGAGTTGGTGAAGGTAATAGTGAGCTCATTGGCAAGGTCATCATCCATAGAAGTCTTCAGAGACAGGATGGTCTCCAGAATTTATGATATCATCCGCGACAGGAAGCTATTCCATAAGGTTATCTCCGACGGGGAGGATTACGGGGAGTACAATCGGGTAAAGGAACTTGTGAGAAAAAGTGTGATCCGTGAGATCAAGACCCTGAGGAGAGAACTACAGGATGGTAAACTCAGCAGGAGTTCTCGGCGAACCTTCATAGTACGAATGGTAGGTAAGAATAACCCATCTTTCGATTTGGACGACCTCAAGAGTATCATGTCTGCGTTAGAAGAGACTATCAAGAGTGGAAATGATTAAGTTCTAACTCGTTCTTCATCGCTTGTGTCCATTGTTCATAGAGGTGTCGAGCGCTCATTCCTAATATATCAAAATCCGATATTTTGGGAATTCTGCCAATCCCTATGTCAACTCTGAGATCAATCACAGGTTGGAGTAAGACAGCAGAGCAACGTCCATGTTGATCATCGGTTCTCTAGTGACCATCGTCCTTCTGGCTTCTGAACTCTCAACTTCATTCCCCATAGAACATCTAGGGTACAGTCCATACTTCCTAACCTCAGGAATTGTCATTCTAGTGGTATGTACCCCATTGGCACTGTTAGTTATCAAATTACCCAAAGAGGGCGTTGAGGAAGAAGAAGAGCATAATGCTCAGGAAGAAAGCCCACTGGCACATCACGGAGGTGACCATCGGTTTATCTATCTTCCCCGAGATCAACTGAACAGCTGTGGGCAGAGTAAATGATACATATCCAACTAGCAGATACACTGCGAAGATATTAGATGAAGCAATCATCCCGAGGAAGATCATGGCCAGAAGGAGAGCCCCATTATAGTAGAAACCGTAGTAGGTAGTTACTGGATCCTTGTACCTGTACTGGACAAAGAAGCCGTTACAGGCAATGAGCTCGACAGAATCAGGCTTAATCACAAAGTAAATCAGGTAGACCAAGCAGGCCAAGGCAAAAATCCACTCAGTGTAGTACATTTCAGCCCCAAGTGACTTGGTAAGAAACAGCCCAAGTGCTGGGAGAAGTGTGATCGCAATGTGTCCAAACACCTTGCCAAATATCCGCTTCTCAAACATGCATGTGATTACCTCAGATAGCTGGTACAGAGAGAGAAACAGGAGTATTGCCAAGCTGAATATTATTCGTGTATCCTCCGTCTTCTCGACGATGTACCGATTGGTGAAATAGATGAAGGCTCCGAACTCCACTGTGAAGGTCGCAGCCGATAGTTTTCCATTAAATCCCATATTGAACGCGGTATCAACCTGATTCTTAAAATCCTGTCGATCTAGGTACAGAAAATCATCTAAATTTGGACTGAAGGTCTATATCATTCGAAGAGTTGTTGTCACTAGAGAGATAGATTCAATGGGTTAACTGTTTTTTCATTGTCTTCATTAGCTTCCCCGGTTTCAATTCCGCCACCATCTGCTCGATCGTCCCCAATATAATCTTGCAGTTATCATAACCCTTGCCCCTGAGGTAGCCGAATGCGATAGATGCCCGCTGGGTTCCCGAGCAGAAGAGCCCAATAAATTTGTCCTTTGGGATCTCATCCAGTCTATCTGGGATCTCATGTAGAGGTATGTGCAGAACATCGCAGTGCCCCTTGAGCCCGAAGTTCAATGTACTGACCTCCTCCTGAGACCTCACATCGAGGAAGACCGCATTTTCCTTCTCGAGAAAGGATGCGGGAGAAATCTTGTGGTTGGCATTAGCGAAGAACTCAAAATCCATGTTTCTGAGAGTGTTATCGTATTCGTCCATAATGATTAGAAAATATTAAAATTATAGAAATAAATCTTCCGATTGATATTTGAAGCACCGCA
>JALWRB010000208.1 GCA_027077875.1 Candidatus Heimdallarchaeota archaeon | reverse complement strand
GGGCATGAAGTCTGTCTTCGACATCCTCCATGAGGACAAGCTGAGCAAGTACGGTGTGTCAATCGAGGATTCTGATGAGATGAAGACCGAGGACGTTAACCTGCTGCTGGAGGAGCTGACCTTGGCCATGAAGCAGGCAGCAGAGGACTTGGAGTTCGAGCTGGCTGCGCAGCTTAGAGACAAGATAAAGGAACTTCGTCAGATGCTGATAGACTGAACTGTCAGGATTTTCTGATCTCTTCGAGGACCTCGATGGCCCGGTCCATCCTGACCTTGCCCTCCTCGATCATACGGGCAGCGACCTTGTCGACCTCGTCACCCTTTGCGCCTGCTTGGGCAGCGACATTCCTTGCGTGGAGTTTCATGTGACCCTTCTGGATGCCCTCCGATGCCAGAGCTCTGAGCGCAGCGGCATTCTGCGCAAGACCGACGGATGCGACGATGGCCGCGAGCTCCTGTGCCTTCTCGATCCCCATGATCTTCAGGTTCACCTGCGCAGTTGGGTGGATTCTCGAAGCTCCGCCGATGATCCCGAGAGCGAGTGGGAGTTCGATCGTCCCGACGAGGTTGCCGTCGTCGTCGATCTCGTACTTGGTCAGGGAGCCGTAGTAGCCGTGCCGTGCTGCGTAGGAGTGGGCTCCAGCCTCGATGGCCCTCCAGTCGTTTGCGGTGGCGACCGTGATTGCCGAGATGGCGTTCATGATCCCCTTGTTGTGCGTGGCCGCCCTGTAGGGGTCAGCCTCTGCAAATGCCCAAGCCTCGATCATCCCCCAGACGACGTCGTCACCTCCAAGCAGTTCCTTGTCGAAGACCGCACTTGCCCTGACGACCCTCTTGTCCGCGAGGTTGGAGAGTATCCGCAACCTGACCTTGCCCCCGGTGATTTCCTCAATGAGCGGGGCGACCGCCTCTGCCATGGTGTTGACGGCATTCGCCCCCATGGCGTCAAGGGCGTTTACGACGAGGTGGACGATGAGCATGTCGCCGACCGCTGAGTCTATGATCCTCGTCTCGATATCCACGGCACCACCGCCGAACTTCACGAGTATGGGATCTTGGTCATTCGCAAGCTTGAGGATCTTCTCCTTCTCCATGTGGATCTTCTGTGCGGCGAAGTACGGGGTGTCGAGGTCGAGGACTTGGATCTGGCCGATCATGATGGAACCTGTGTTCGAGGTCATGAAGCCACCGTGCTCCCTCGTCATTCTGGCGAGATTGGAAGCTGCTGCGACGACGGATGACTCCTCGACAGCCATGGGGATCAGGACCTCCTTCCCGTCGACGATGAAGTTCGTCGCCAGCCCAATGGGTATCTGCATGATCCCGATGTTGTTCTCGATCATCCTGTCGAAGAGCTCATAGGGAGGGTTTGTCGCCTTGAGGGTCTCGATATCCTCTTCAGACAGCCCCCTGAGCTCCTTGATCTTCTGTAACTTCTCCTCGAACGAGAGGTTGTGAAATCCCTTTATCCGGGAGGTGAAATTCTCCATACTTAGGGCAATCTTTAGTCCTTCTTTAATCTAGGGATTAGGTCTTGTCGTTTACAACCGGCAGGGTCTTTACCACCTTCGGTCTCTCGGGCTCGCTCGTGACCGAGGGTCTCATCTCCACCCTCACGGGGGTAGACGGGAGAAAGGTGGTCTGTGCCTGGGCGAGTATCCGGGCCACCGAGTGCCCGAAGTCCGTGAGGTAGTACTCCTTCTTGAGGTACTGAGCGATGATCCCCGCATCGGTGAGAGGTTTGAGGTGGTGCACGAGCAACCCCGTGTTCTTCACCTCCAGTTCCTTCTTCAGGGCGGTGAACCGCTTGGAACTGTGCGTGAGAGAGGAGATGATCTTAATTCTCAGCGGGTGGGAAAGGGGTGAAACGAACATCTCATAGAGCTTGTCCGCGTGGACCTCGACATCGGTGATCGTGTTGGGCACAGGTTGCTTGAGGAACAGGCTACCGATGTCCTTGACGAACTCGTAGTGCCTCTTGAGGACGACACCTATCTGCTCCCAGTCCTTGGTGCACGACGGGTTCTTATCGTCGTCCTCTACGTTTTTCTGGGAGATCTTGAGGAACTCTTCGAGGAGGGAGAACGCGTAGGGAAAGTCCCCCAGCTCCAGTGCATTGGCGTACATGGAGACGTGATCCTTCACCCATGTCTTGCAGTGTGTTCCCGTCTGTGGATGGTAACTGCACTTGAAGCTGTCGACGAGTTGATGAGCCTCCTGCTCGAGCAACCTCGCAACGGAATTGAGATAGGTCAATCTAAGATCCTTGGTGTAGGTCTCCATGAGGTCATCTACATCATCCTTCAGTGGGGTCAATTTCTCGTTAAGGACGTCCTCCACGATCCCCCTAATCTGGGAGAGGAGCTCGTCATTCTTCGTGACCATAGATTATACCCATATCCCCCGATTTAGTTAATTAATGTTGTCTAAAAGATAAGGATTATTGTCAAAATTGGACAGGGTATCGGAGGAGGGCGACAATACCTCCCAGACCCTTGATCTGCTCACCACCGGGATGACGTGAGGAGATGAGGTAGACTTTTCCCCCGAAATTCCTCACCTTGGAGGAGATCTCGTCAATCTCTGCTCTCCTCTCTACTGACTCGTACAGGAGCTCGTCGAGGATCAGCAGGCTCTCAATCGCCCCGCTCTTGACCACCTCCCTGATCTCGTTCGTCCCGTACAGCGTCTTGTCATTGCCCTTGGCAAGGTTCTCCATCGCTTGGTGGATCAGAAGAGCCTCCCTGCCAGCGTCAGTACTCCCTAAGTGGTCACGGACGACCTCCAGAAGTCCGCGTCTTCCGGTTCCGTTGACCTCGACCATCCTTGTGATCTTCGAGAGATCGGTGTTGCGCTCCTTGAGAAAATCCATGAACCTGTCCTTTGTGAAGCCGGGTCCAGCTACGATCAGCTCGTCGATGTTAGACTCCTTCGAGTAGTCGTGGAGGAAGTGGAGGATGTCGCCGAAGAACTCCAGCAGACCCATCTCGTACTGCTTGGCATCAGAGCCCTTCCTCGTGATCGAGGGGGTGATCTCAACAAGGAGTTTTGTTGCTCTCGTCCCCACGGCATAGACATGGACCTCATCGTCGTCTATCACAACTATTACCCTACCCGTCCTGTCTCCGACCTGCCTCTCCTTCAGCATATCGAAATCAGAGGGGTGCCTTCCCTCCGTGCTGATGCTCAACTGCTGGTGTAGACCAACCTTTAAGGAATGGTAGCTGTTAAGGGTGATTGAGCTCTCTGAAGACTGCGTGATCCTCCCACTAATCCTGAGAGCTTCTGAGAACCCAAAGAACGAGACCTTCTCGACTTGGATCTCAATGTAGACCAACTGCCTACTACTCTTCGATCCCTCCTCGTCGCCCTTGATTCTCCGGCTGGTCTTGGACCCCACAATATCCCCGGGTCTTAAGAAGCGGTAGAGGGTGTACATGTCCTCCTCATCCTCGATAGTGACGGTAACGGATGACTTTCCAAACTTGAGCTTCAAGTCACTGCACCTAGAACTTCACTGCAGGTACTGCGGCGATTCCGACGGCTCCGGGACCGATATTGGCGCCGACAGAACTCCCAATCCTTGTCTCAAAGTGCTCGGAGACGGAGAAACGGTCAAGCAGTCTTCGAGCTAGATCAGTAGCACCGTCAAGGTTGTTCGAATGCAGGACAGTAAGCATGATCTCTTCATTGCGGTTGAAATCATTTTCGAGAAGGGAGGGGATGGAGGCAATCGCCTTTGGAAGTCCTCGTGCTCTGCTTGCGCTCTCTATTACACCATTGAAAACACGGAGGATAGGTTTGATACGGAGAAGTGATCCACTGATCATCTGTGCTCGGTTCACCCGTCCGCTGACAAAGAGGTACTGTAACGTCGGGACAGCTATGTAGATGACACTGCGTTCCTTCATCTGATCCATGACGTTGAGGATTTCGCTCACCGAATAGCCCAGCCGAGACATCCTCACAGCAGTAATTGCCATCATACCCGTAACCATTGAGAGCGAGTTCGTGTCATATATCGTCACGTGGTCTAAATTGAAGCTCGTCTTAGCCAGCAGAGCGGACTCGTAGTACTTGGAGAGTTTCCGCGAGATGGATAGATAGATGGTCTCCTCATTGCTCTGTGTGAATACTCTGTAGAAGTCCCGAGGAGGGGCATTCACGGTTTTCGGAAAGTACGGGGATCGCGGGAGGAGCTCGTAGAACATATTGTCATCCATGTCCACACCGACTTTGTAGATCTCGTCCCCAAATCTGACACGAGTGGGTACGGGGTTAAGATTGTACTCGTACTTGAGGGTCTCGGGTAGATCAGTGGCACTGTCTACAATTATTCTAACCATCTATAATTTGAAGATTGGAAAATGGGATAATAAGTTTGTCTAAGTCAGTAGGAAGATTGCTTACCAGAATTTCTCGTAGTGGATTTCCTCTTTGGGCCAGCCCAGCTCGAGCATGACCTCCTCCATCGAGGTGAGCATTGCTGCGGGACCACATCCAAAGACGGTTGCCCTCTCTGCGCCCTCCTTCTGCCACTCACTTACCTGCTCCCTAATCATGTCGGCAGAGATCCTTCCTCTAAGACCTGGCCAAGCGTCACGGATAGGCTCAGGGACGTTGTGCAATCTTGTGAGGGTGTGGACTACCTTGACATTTGGGTTCGCTTTCTGGATCATCTGGATCTCCTCATTGAAGACGATGTCACGAGGGGTCTTATTGGAGTAGATCAGGAGGAACCTCCTGTCAATCTTCTCCTCGGTGGACCACCTGAGCATCGACATCAGAGGGGTGATCCCTACACCTGCTCCGATGAGGATGATGTCATTCTTCCTGTTCATGTCCATGTAGAAGTGCCCGTATGGACCCCTCAGTGTCCATGAAGATCCCTCCTTGAGGGTCCACATGTGGTGGGTGAAGACCCCGTACAGCTTGATTGTCAAGTCGATGTAGGGGGAGTTGGGGGAAGAAGCAATTGAGTAGGCTCTGTTCTTCTTTCCGAACACATCGGGGAAGAACACCATGACGAATTGCCCTGGGATGAAAGTCCATCCCTCGGGTTTCTCGAATCTGAAGGTCTTGACATCGGGTGACTCCTCGATAATCTCAAGTAATTCAGTTTCCCATTTTATTGCTCTTGGTCTGTCTCTTTTACGGGGTGTGGTGGGACGCTCCATTTCTGACATTAAACATTACATCCTGTGATTTAATCCCAAACGACTTGGGTTTATATTCTCAAAGTGTCCAGTATCATTAATAAATCATGTGAAATATTATTACTCCATATAGTAATATTCGGAAAAGAGGGAGATTAATCGGAGAATTGCTCGCTATTAAGATAAGAGGGAGAACACAGAGTATTTCTATACATAAAATAGTTCTAAGTCGGATAAAACCCGACAGATACGTGACCTACTCGAAGTCCATCGAGCGCATTGCGGGACGCGAGTGCTGAGTCTTGAGCGTCTTCTCAAGGTTGTCGTAGTACTGGACTGCCTGTGGATTCATCGTAGCATGGATCGTCGCCTTGGCAGCTAGGAAGTGCCTCTGCTCCACGACCTTGCAGTTAATGTCCTCCCTCAGCGCCTGTATACCCGCCTCTCGACAAAGGGCCTCGATGTCAGAACCAACATAGCCCTCAAGTCCCTTGGCAATTACCTCGAGATCAACATCATCACCAAGTGGCATCTTCCGGGTGTAGATATCAAGGATGTCCTTCCTACCCTCGAACGATGGAGCGGGGACGTAGACTAACCGATCGAACCTACCGGGTCTCAGCAGGGCAGGATCGACAATGTCAGGACGATTTGTCCCAGCCATGATCACGACATCGTTCAAAGTCTCCAGACCATCTATCTCGGTGAGGAACTGTGAGATCACCCGCTCTGTGACGGATGAGTCTGAGCTTGCACCCCTCCGGGGAGTGATCGAGTCGATCTCGTCGAAAAAGATCACAGCGGGACCTGCCTGCCTTGCCTTTCTGAAGATCTCACGGACTGCTTTCTCCGACTCACCGACCCATTTCGAGAGGAGTTCGGGACCCTTGATTGAGATGAAGTTTGCCTCGGACTCATTGGCGACAGCCTTGGCGAGCATGGTCTTACCCGTACCCGGTGGTCCGTAGAGCAGGATACCTCTCGGGGGAGTGATGCCCATTCTCTCGAATGACTCGGGGGTCTTGATCGGCCATTCGACCGACTCCTTGAGCTGCTCAATTACATGTTCCAGTCCACCGATGTTCTCGTACTTCACGTCGGGGACCTCGATGAAGACCTCCCTAAGAGCGGAGGGTTGGACGTCCTTCTGGGCCAGGTTGAAGTCGTTGTGGGTGACCTCCATCCGGTCGAGAACCTCGCTGGGGATGGTGTCCTCGTCGAGGTCGATCTCGGGAAGGAACCTCCGAAGAGTATGCATGGCTGCCTCCCGGGCGAGTGCCATGAGGTCGGCTCCGACCATCCCGTGGGTGGTGTCTGCGATCTCCCTGAGATCCACGTCATCCGCAAGAGGCATACCTCGGGTGTGGATCTGCAGAATCTCGTACCGACCATCTGCACTGGGAACACCAATCTCTATTTCACGGTCGAATCTACCCGGTCTTCTCAGGGCTGGATCAATGGCGTTGGGACGGTTCGTAGCAGCGATGACAATAACCTGTCCTCTGCTGGTGATCCCGTCCATGGAGGAGAGCATCTGGGCAACAACCCTTCTCTCAACCTCTCCAGCAGTCTCGTCCCTCTTGGGGGAAATGGCGTCGATCTCGTCGATGAAGATGATGGTGGGGGCCTTCTCCTGTGCCTCCCTGAAGATCGTCCTGAGCCTCTGCTCACTCTCTCCGTAATACTTCGACATGATCTCTGGGCCGTTGAGTGTGATGAAGTGAGCCTGCGACTCGTTGGCTACAGCCCTCGCAATGAGGGTCTTACCTACACCAGGAGGTCCGTGCATCAGCACACCCTTAGGGGGATCGATCCCCAGTTTCTCGAAGAGCTCGGGGTGCTTTAGGGGAAGCTCGACCATCTCTCGGACCTTCTGGATTATCTCGAACAGACCTCCGACATCCTCATACGATATCCGGGGCCTGCTCCCAATCTTGTCTTCAATCGGCTTGTCCGTCACTTCTACTTGGGTCTCGGGTGTGATCACGACGATTCCCGTCGGTTTGCATGAGGCGACTACAAAAGGCATCGCCCTACCAAGAACAGGAATCATCACAGTGTCCTTCTCCGAAACAGGTTGTCCCACCAGCCTCTGCTTGACGAATGCCTCGAAGCCGTAGTCGAGGTTAATGTTCATCTGACCTGGAGCAAGGACAACATGGGTAGCGTTCTTGTGGTTGGCCTTCCTAATCTTGACCTTGTCACTGATAGAAACCCCACAGTTCTTCCTGATCACACCATCCATCCTGATGATGTTCTTCTTGACATCTTCTGGGTACGCGGGCCAAGCGATAGCAGCTGTCATCCGCTTTCCTTCGATCTCAACGATATCGCCAGTAGATATACCTATACTTTTCATATCTGCGGTATCAAGTCTGATTTTGCCCTTGATAACATCTCTTTGCTTTGATTCCACGACTCTGAGTTCGACATAGGGTCGCGGATCATCGTCTGGCTTGGGGTTTGACATATTTCTATTCTAAATAGGGGCATTCTACTTTTAAATGACTAACTTCCATCTCACTGACAGAGTCCAATCCACTGATATTTGACCAGATATTTCCCGCTGATTCCCGATAACAAAGTTAAAATCGGAGAGAGCTCAGTAGAGCAATGAAGACCATGTCAGATAAAAAGGCGACAAATGCATACGTGTTCTTGAACACGAAGGTGGGGAAGGAGAAGAGTGTCCTCGATGAGATCCTGAAACTCCCTCAGACACTTGAGGGGAAGGTCACTATCGGTCAGTGGGACGTTGTGATGAAGGTGGAGGTGGACAAGTACGAAGACCTCAGACCACTCGTCACAAACAAGATCAGGGCTCTGGACGATGTAATCGAGACGTGGACTATGATCGTCGTGGACTAGACCAGCGCTGCCAAACCGTTTTTGATATTGTCAAAATATTTGTGTGAGAGCACCGCGGTGAACTCACCTTCAATAACCAACCTACCCTCCTCGATCACCAAGACTTTGTCAGAGATCCTCTGCGCCTGCAGGAGGTCATGTGTAATCCAGATCAGGCACATGTTCTTCTCAGTCTTTAAGGATGAGATCTGCTCCTCAATCCAGATCTTAGACTCGGAGTCAATTGAAGAGGTGGGTTCATCCAGAAT
Organism: Candidatus Heimdallarchaeota archaeon; assembly: GCA_027077875.1. Lineage (GTDB taxonomy): Archaea > Asgardarchaeota > Heimdallarchaeia > Heimdallarchaeales > Kariarchaeaceae > S139-21. The sequence continues at coordinate 12,882 of JALWRB010000208.1, read as the reverse complement.
TAAAAGTTCGGGATCGGGGAGGATCGCTCGAATTACCCCCAGTTTCTGTCTCTGACCTCCGGACAATTTCCGTGGGTTCTGTCTCGCCAGTTTTGAGAGGTTGAAGTCCTTTAGCGTCTTCTCTACAAGCGAGTACGAATCCCTCCTACTCACACCACGGACGATCAGAGGAATTGAGAGGTTGTACAATACATCACCCTTGAAGAAGTAGGGGGACTGGGGGAGGTAAGAACTGCGCCTGCGCTGTTCGAGGCACCGATTTTTGTCTATCGGCTCACCGTCCCACCTGATCTCTCCCTCCGAAGGGAGGAGAAAACTTAGGGCCTTGGTAAACACAGATTTCCCCGCGGCATTGGGACCGACTATGCAGGTGACCTCCGTGGACTTGAATCGGGTGGATATTCCGTCGATGATCCTCTCCCCATCAAGAGTGACCGAGAGGTCATGTGTGGATACCTCACGCAGGCTCATCAACACCCCAATGACTCACGTCCTTAAGAAAAATTCGATGCAAGACCCATCTTAAAATTTATACGGAACTCACTGAAACCTTATGTGTGAAGAAGTTCCACAAGCTACTATTTGTCCTGGCAACAGTCTCGGTCATCGGCATCTCTGGGATCTACGTCTTTGTTGTCTTCAACCAGAAACCCGCGACCCTGAGACTGGCAACTACAACTTCGGTCGACAATACAGGATTACTCGACATGCTGGTGGAGAAGTTCACCGCTGGTCGAAACATAAAAGTAGAGATCCTTGCCAAAGGAACTGGAGCGGCGTTGCAGCTAGCGAGGGACGGTAGTGTAGATGCGGTGATCGTGCATGCACCAGACCTTGAAAAGGAGTTTGTCAATGACGGGTTCGGGGTCAACAGGACAACCCTCTGGTATAACTACTTTCTCCTCGTGGGCCCAGAGAGTGACCCCGCAGGTGCCGTGAACAACGAGTCAGTAGGACGGTCATTCTCGATGATTTACAACAACTCGAATTTCGACCATCCATTCGTCTCGCGAGGTGACGGTTCGGGGACTCATGTCAAAGAACTTCAAATATGGGATAGCATCAACCTCTCGGTGAGCACCGATCTCACATGGTACCTCGAGACAGGAAGTGGGATGAGCTCCACACTACGAACTGCCTCGGAACTGGAGGGATATACAATCTCAGATCTGGGAACGTACACCAACTTCAAGGACACCTTGGATCTCGTCCCCATCTTCCAGAGTGAAGACGACCTCCTGTACAATCCCTACTCATTCATAGCAGTGAATCCCGATAAGTACTCAGTGAACTACGACCTGAGTATGGAATTCCGTCAGTTTCTATTAAACTCAGATGATATCGTGTCATCATACCGTGTAAATGACGAACAACTATTTATCCCGCTGGACAGGTAACATCTTGGTGACAGATCCATTCAACCTCATCGCAGACCTAATATCTGGATCGAACGACACGGTGGGCATCATCGTACTTACAATCCTTGTATCGGGCACCGCTGTCTCCATCTCATCCCTGATTGGCATACCACTTGGGATCAAGATCGCACGGTCGAGGTTGAACGAGTCAAGGTTGTTCATAACAGTTCTGAACACCATGGTCGGCACACCGCCAGTTGTACTTGGACTTGTGCTCTACCTGCTCTTCTTCAATAGGGGTCTACTGGCTTGGGTGGATATTCTCTTCACCCCGTGGATCATGGTGTTCTCTCAGTTTCTCCTGACCTTCCCCATAGTCCTCAGCATTACTAGGTCCAGTGTAGCCGATGTCTCCTCAGAGGTGATCTTCACCCTCGAGACACTTGGAGCAGCTGAAGACCAAATCAACACCTTTCTCTTCACAGAGGTCAAGCAGGGAATATACGTAGGGATCATCGCTGCCCTCGGCCGAGCGCTGAGCGAGGTAGGAGCGCTGCTCATAGTTGGAGGAAACATCAAAGGATCGACCCGAGTGATGACCACAGCAATTGTAACCGAGACCTCCAAGGGGAACTTCGAGGTGGCGATTGTCCTCGGTGTTATGCTCATGACCATGACCTTCGCCATCACCGCCATTGTCACACTTTTCCAGCTTAAATCCGATGAGACATAATGAGAGCTTTGGCCCACTGCATGACCAGATCGGATTCCTCCACGACGAACTCTTGGCCTATTGGTACCGACTGGAAATAGTCCGCTTTCCACGATTTGGGTGAATGGTGAGATATGGACAGATTCCTGAAGAATTCCGGGAGGTTCCACCTGCTCCTCGAGTAACCATCCTTCGTCAGCACAACCCCTTTGTTGAACCTGAACACCCCGTATCCCGGGAATCCTCCAAGAGAACTCCTCCGAGCACCCACATAGATAGTGTTGGTCGAAGACTGTAGTCTCTTCTTGTTAGTGAGGTGCGGGTGGTAGTCAAGCCACCGAGGAAATGTCCCGCGGTGAATTTCAGACACCTCTAAGTACCCATAGATGACATGGAGATGAGGACTATCCCTTTTGAAGACTAGGCGATCATTCTCCCAATTGGTCTCCCTGAACCAACCAAAGAAGAGAAAGAGGTCTCCAATTCCAACACCATAATTCTCCAAGTGTGTCTGTGACCCTCCGACCTGCCCAAAAGCTGCCCTCCACTGTGTGTCTCGTGTCAGGGTTGATTTTACCAGATCAGGATCAAGATGACACTCCATCCCGTCAAAATCCTCGATACGAACGCCCTGATACAAGATCGAGGGGTAAAGATCCGAGAGGAGTTCGGAGTATGATATCTCTCCAAAGTAGAGATCAGAGTAGGTCAGTCCGTCTCCTCGCGATGGTATGGGGACTGAGAGTAGGCTTCCGTCAGGGAGGATAGGACTGGGATATCCCCCATTTGCAGAATCAAACCCCTTACGGCTGAGAATGATCTTCATACCGTGACTTCGGAACCAGTAGACTGGGTCAGGGGTTGGGAGTTGACAATCGGATGACGAGCCTCGATCAGGGGGTCAAGACCACCCTTTAGGTCCCTGACGTCTGTGAAACCGTTCCTCAACAGGATGCTTGTTCCGATAACGGATCTGTACCCACCGGCGCAGTGGATAAGCACCCCTTTGTCCCTTGGGATCTCATCAAGAGATTCGGCCAACTCGTGGAGAGGGATGTGGATTGTGCCGTCTATCCGGTTAAGAGACCTTTCAGAGAACCTTCGTATATCGATTACCGTGTATGTCCTAAGATCATCGGGTGTGATTGTGTCTACTCTCTCGAAGCTCGAGGTCTCCTTACCCGATTCGAGGTAGGTCTGGTATCCTCCATTGAGGAAACCGATGACATTATCGAAACCCACTCTTGCACATCGAACCGCAGCCTCGTTCTCTTGCCCAGGGGGTGCTACAATGTAAATCTTCTCGTCTGGAGGAATGAGTCCACCTACCCACTCTGCGTACCGTCCATCGAGACCGATGTGGAAGCTGTTCGGGATGTGGCTCTTAGAGAAATCGTCCTCATCACGCACATCTAGTATGATGGATCCCTCTCGGGAACCTTGAGTGAGAAACTCATCAAGACCAAGCCTCTGGTAGTTTTCGAGAACATTGTCCAGTTTTGGAGCTCCTTTCCTGTTGATCGCTGCACTGAGGAGGAAGTATGCAGGTGCGGGTGGCTGTCCCTCGATCACCAACTTTGTGAATTTTTGCACATCCATGGGCTGGAGGGCATAATTTGTCGCCTTCTGCTCCCCGATTGTGGTAGACTCCACATCCTGAAGGTCACGTCCACAGGATGAACCTGCACCATGAGCGGGGTAGACGATGGTGTCGTCCGGCAGTTTCATGATCTTGTCCCTTAGGGAGAAATAGAGCAACTCGGCAAGCTGTTCAGCAGGAATAGTTTTGTCCATCAGGTCAGGACGTCCGACATCACCAGCGAATAGGGTGTCTCCTGTGAAGAGAACCATGGGAGCGGATCCTTCCTTCGCGAGGTAGCACACGCTCTCAGGTGTGTGTCCAGGAGTGGCGAGAACGGATATCTCTGCACCTCCGACTGCGAATTTCGAGCCCTCGTCAACCGCTATATGAGGGAACTCTGCTCTGGCTTTTTCCGAGATAACAATCTGTGCTCCAGTCTTCTCAGCGAGTTCGAGGTGTCCCGAGATAAAATCTGCGTGCAGATGTGTCTCGAGCACATACTGCAGTTCTAAGGAGTTCTCCTCTAGGAACTCAAGATAGATATCGATATCCCTCTGGGGGTCAACAACCATTGCCTTACCATCGCTGTGAAGAATGTAGGACGAATGAGACAAGCACTCAAGATAGAATTTTTGTACTTTCAATAAGTTATATTAGGAATTTGGTTTTAAAATGCTATTGACAATCCTAGTTAATGCACCTACTCGGATTTCAAAAGCGTTATTACACCCTCAATGAACCTCTGCCTGAAATTTTTCAGCATTAGGAGGTCGAACTCATCGGTGGATTCATGCTCTCGAAGTAGATCGTTAGACACCGACTCCATCTTCAAACTCGAGGGTAATCCCTCCATAATGTGCTTCTCTATGAGAAGGACGATTTGTGTGAAACAACGATTGGATATCCGCTCGTCCTCAGCCTGTGGATTCTTCAATATGAAAGATATGGTAATGGCCCTGTAGTCGACTGCATCCCCAGCTGGGAGATTGTAGGTACCGACATTATAGCCGTGCCCACCACCGAGTATGACGGAAAAACTGATTGCGAGGTTTGAGAGATAGCTATATACAGAATCTATTCCCTCAATGGATTCGAATTCCTCCTCGTCAAAGAGGAAAGGAGTAGGTCCCATATCGGACATAATCAGCATGCAGATTGGGGGAGAGTAGGACTCGTCAATATCCAAAATCTTCCTGTTAACATCAAGGCTCAATGGAGGAAGATTCGTGGAGGTGTCAATTCCAATATCCTTCGCAATCAAAGTGACTTCATTACTCAGATTCTTAAGCTCTACACTATTTCCCAAAGGTCTAAGTTGTTTCAACAATTCAACTATCTCATTTAGGAGTCTGCTGTTTTCTACCTGCCTGTAGCAATCAATGAGGATTTTTATCTCTGCAATGGCCTCCCCCTCTGCATCTGGATTGTGTCCAGCTCCAAGCTCTATTAAGAGAACCTTCACGAGTTGAATTCGGGTATAGATCCTCAGGTGGAACGGTAATAGGGTGAAGTCCAAGACTTCTCGGAAGAGTTCTTGAGCACTGAGCTTTACTGATATCCTAGGGTTTAGAAACCTGTAGTGTCCTTCTGAGAGCTTGAAGTATATATTGTACACCGTGTTTGAGGTCTTTGACAGCTGACTATAATCCTCTTTGTATTTCTGGTAATACTCATGGAGTCGCTCATCGTTCCAATCATCAATGGAGGTCAGTAACTTGAACAGCGCATTTCCAGCAGTGAAGATATTACCCCCTTCGATGAATAGATGATAGGCTTCAATCAAGGTAGTGATAGCCTGTTCTCTCTCTCCGAGAGCCTGAAGGGAGTCCCCAAGATTCGTGAGTGTGAGTGCCATAGAATACGGATTGTTTATTTGTCGCTTGAGCTCAAGTCCCTCCTCCAGGTATTGAACTGATTTGTCAAATTCACCTATCTTGTGATAGAGCCTCCCCATGTTGTTAAGTACCATTGAGAGCTGGTACGGATTGTCTTCGAAGTATCTCTTGGCAGCTTTATAATTTTCGAGTGCTGCGTTATAATCTCCAAGCGCCATATTCACGGATGCAAGATTATTTTTCAGTGTGTAGTAATACCTCTTATCTATGTAGTTTTCGAAGTACTCATTACATGCAGAGTACATCTCTGAAGCTTCTTTGTGATCATATCGATTTGCATAGACTGTCCCAATATTCAGCTTGGCTCCGTTGATGAAGTGTTCACTGCCAATACGCTCACTTATAGCCAGACTTTTTACAAACTCCAATATAGCCAAATCTCCCTCACCCCTGTAGAAGTAGATTGTACCCAAGAGAGAACGAACCTGTAGTTCTAGGCAACCATATTTCTCTGGAATATCCCTAATGAGAAGATTCAAAGATTTCTCGGCGTCGGCGTACTGTCCTATCTTGATCCTGTATTCGTTGTGGATGATGTGGAATTGCATCCTCCACATATAGTCTACGTCTCCAAATTCGAAGGTATATAATAGGCGTTTAAATTCATCCAGCTTTCCAAGATTGCTGTATATCCAGAGGTAAAGGATTTGAGCACGAGGGTCAGTATTGTCTGAAAGACTGTCAATAAGATCAAGTGCTCTATCAAGATCCCCAGCTCTTCGCAGTATATCAACTTCAAGCAATGTTCGCTCCTGACCTTCCTCAACTTCCTCTAATCTCTCCTTGACAGAGTCAATTTGGAAACAAAAGAGGTCTTTCCAGAGCGACATTGTGTCCATGTCTCGATGTACCATCAAATAGTATTTAAATAGTTTCGAAGATTAGTGTAAATCACTCCTTTAGGGTCTTCCATACCTCGAAAAAGAGGAGAATCCACCCACCTACAAAGGACACCCCACCAAGAGGTGTGACAGCTCCCAACCACCTCTGCTGCGTAAGTACGAGGATGTAGAGACTGCCACTAAACAAGACAATCCCAAGAAGGAAAGCCCACAAAATTCGATCCAGTCGGATTGAGTAGATCTCCGATACCATAACTACTGCAAGAATAGCGAGAGTGTGCCACATCTGGTATCGAACAGCTATCCGGTAAATATCGAAATCCTCTGGACTTAGAACTCCGCTCAGACCATGAGATCCGAACGCCCCCATAGCAACAGAGAGCCCACCAAGCACAGCTGAAACCAATATCCATTTTCTATTTTCCATGGGATTGTGTGAGCGTCCTCACTCTAAAAGTATAAGCATTAATGTGTGAACCTCTGTATCACTGGAAATGTCTAATGGCAGGGATTGGATCTTGTTATTTCTTTGGGGTGAGGGTCTTCTGAACCACCTGTACATCCACCCCGTAGTTGCTCACAATGTACCGGTCGAATTGCTCACATATCTGCAGGATATCTGTTGAATTGATATCTGGAGAGAAAGAGAAACTGCCAGTCTGATCGACCATGGTGTACATGATGGAAGAAAGCTTTGGTTGTTCTCCGGGCTTCACGGAAAAGGTGACCTCTCTGGTTACCGAGACGAGGTTGGTGTAGGTGGCATAGTCACTCTGATCTTCTAGCAAAGTCACATGGATACGGTCGGGATGGAAGTGGTAGAGTTTTTCCTTCGTCGTGACTGACACATAAATGAAGAAAACTCCTACTATGATTGCCACGGCTCCAAGTAAATACAAGAGAATTTCGAGCCTGATCGAGGTAGAACGCCGTTGGAGCACAATGTTGAGTGGTGAGACGACAACTCCGATGATTACGAGAACCACACCAGCAATAAGTCCCCCGATTCCGTTGCTTCTCAGGTTCTTCTTCAACCCCTCCTCTGAGAAGAGAGGATACTCATTTTGTGTATTAAAACTCATAGGGTGAACTGATCTCGACGATTTATAAATATATAAGCATACACCTTATACAAATCATAGTTTCCTCTGTCAAATACGTTTGAAGTTATCTCTATTTGGATCTTGTTCAGTAAATCAAATCATGTCACCCCTTGTGATTCTGCGACTAGATGCAAAATATCAAGATTATCAGGCCACAAGATCCAAAGAATGTTATAACAACAACGGCCAGAAATGCCTATGGTGAATCCATTGCTTCCAGTAGGTTTTGTGGTCTACATATACATCTCGATATTTAGGAATAGCTCCGACAAGAGTAGAGATGCCAATGACATGTGAGATAATGACTAGTACGACCGCAACTAAATGACCCACATAATTCACACCACGATGAGCACGGGGGAAGGTCATGACGACTGCTAAACAATTCATTACTCTGATTTTCAGAGAAGTTCGCCTACAGCTGAATGCAATGAGAATCTCTTGAGCGTTCTCCGGTCTTGGGTGGAGAGGAAGAACAGGACAAAATGTCCGAGGTGTGGGGCTCGGAGGAAATTAACGACCAGATTCTCGACGGAACGGACAACGTTAAGTAGCTCATCTGGAGTTTCTGCAGATCGGAACGCATTTGCATATTCATCCAGATCCAGCTGAACGAGGACACTTAGTACGTACCTCCTCTGCGCAGCAGGGATGTGGAGTAATTGTGGAAACTTGAGTAGGTACCGTACCGAGTCGACGACCTTCTGACTGAACTCGAATTCGGGGAGATCGGTATCGCCCAGTGGTTCGGGATAGGAATGGGGGTCGGGAACCCCAGGGTACCTTATGATATGGGCGTCAATGACTCTGTACCCGGAGCTCTCCTTCCGAATCGAGCACTGGTGCGTCGTCAGGGTAGACTCCTCGCTGAAGCTCCTGAACCGTGCGTTGAAGCCTGTGTCGAGGAGAACTTGGCTCATCATCTCCTCGTGGACTCCTGCGACCAGCACGCCTATCCCCCGATACCTCATGGTTGTGACGATCTCTTCCATCTTGCTCAACCCCTGGGTTCTGCTATTTGGCATGAGGAGTTGCCCCTCATCCATGGATATCAGGGTACGGAGCCCTTGAGCCTCGAACTGCCTCTTACCGACCCCTGCGATGACCCGAACAAGGACCATCTCGATGAGGAGCAGAATGTACTTCAGCGGTGTGCTCTGGTTGAGCAGAGAGAGATCGAAGAATATCGACCCGGAGAAGACGCGGTCGTCGAAGGAGTTCTCGTCTGTCCAGAAGACTTCTCTGAGGGATCCACGCATCCACCCAAGCCGTGTGATCAAGGCTAGAGCGCTGGCGTCTTGCCGCATGTCAAGAACCCCCTTGTCCCGTTCCCCAACGGCCACAATATTGTAGAAGAAGTCCTCAGGAGTCCCCCCCATGCTCACTGTCATCCGTGTGGCTTGCTCGAGCAGATGGAGCTGCGGTGGTGTCAGATCCCCGTCCATTGACTGCACTAAGGCAGTGAAGAGCATCTCTGAATAGGTGGCATCATCCAGACCATGAGGAGGCCTGAAGAGATTGATTCTAAAGTTCCGCTTGGGGACGAACACTGTGGCATATTTTCGGAGTTGAGGATAGCGTGTGACTTCCCCCTTCAGGTCAAAGTCGATCACTTTCACCCCCGATCGGAGGAGGTAGTCAACGATGTGCAACCTCAGATTAGTCTTCCCCTGTCCGATCGCACCGGAGATGACACCACCCATTCTGAAATCGTCCACCGAGATCCTGAGGTCGGAGTACTCTGTGCCATAGAGGAGCTTCTTACCGACAACCTTCTCCCCGGCATCAGGGAGCATCAGGTCAACTGAATTGGGGAGCTCTCCCAATGGCTTGAACTTCAGCAACCTCCATATATCTTCAGTATTGGGGATCAACTCGGATCTAGGTAAAAGAACCATGTCGGTTGAGTAGCTAGTAAGCACCGCCCGTACCTGCTGGCGGACAGCCCGGGAAGCCCCGAACCTTCCTGAAACGTAGCAGCCACCCGACCTGAACCGGTAGTCCATAGACAGGATGAGATCATCGGGTTGGATCAAGACAAGGTCGTTCACAAGCTTCACAAGTGAAGGAATGGCAGAGATGTCCCTTATCCTGTACGGCTGTTTCTCATGAGGTATTGGCACATCATAATTCAGGGTGATGTGGTAGGTTGCGAGCAGTGCACCGAACTCTTCCCTAAGCCTCTGTACAGAGGGGATGATTCGTCTTTCGGAATACTGCACGAAGATCTGGGTGCTGGCAGAGGTGATCCGGAACACCAGCCTAAACCTTGCATCCTTCCTGCTGGAGAGGAAGGTGATGAGTGTCTCGGTGACGACTTCCGTCGAGAGCACCTGGGCTGTGACCCCCACCCTGATCCCCGTGGATGAGACCTCAACGAATCCTCCGTCCCTGTTTAAAACGATTGGTCTGATCTGAAAGAAGATCAGGAACAGTAGAATAGAGGGTGCAGAGACCCGGGCCCAAATGGGGATCTGGCCCAGGTCCTGCACAGGTGGGTGGAGGTTTAGCAGTGCGGCAATTACCGGTGTAAGGAGGAGAAGAGCTCTTCCCCAATGCTCGGCCTCTCGCTGCACTGTCGACACCTGAGCTCTACACAGGTCCGTATAAAAACATCTGAAGTGAGACTTATTAACGATGAAGTCTATCCATTCTTAGTGGATTCAGAATTTACTAGTGCCCTCATTCTCTCTCATTTTGACGATGTGATTGGACCAGAAGTACTATACTCGACGCAAGATCTAGACAACCCAAAGATCATGAGGTTGATCCCAAATTTGATTGACATCACGCAGGGCAAGGTTTTGGAGGTTGACCCCTTCGTTTTCGCAGCATCTGGATTCCAGAGCCGAAACATTATCTTCTCTATTCCAGAAGTAAACTCAAGGGGAGGAAAGAAGGACTACCTTCTCTCTTTCGTCCTCACCCCTGACACACAGATAGGATTCATGGCGATAATTGGTCTTGAGACTTTCTTTCTCTCCTGTTCCGAGGAGTTCAAGATTCTCTTCGATAAGTGCCACAGAGAGAGGGAGGGTACGGTAATATCCAAGTCATCGCTTCTAGCGAGTCCCACATTCGAGAGGATTAGGCGGAAGATGATCGACTACCACGAAGAGGTACTCAATTTCGTTCTGCAATTTATTAATTAAGGATTTCACATTACTATGACATTAACCGAGGATCGAGGGGTCTCCGTGCTTGATTCTCCATGCATTTACCTCGATACTGAGCCCTCCGGCTGCGACCATGGGATCCTTATCGAAGGTCTCCTTCACACTGTCGAGATTCGTTCCCCGAGCGATGATCATCCCTCCAGCCTTTCCCTCTATAGGTCCTCCTATGACGATGACCCCATCCTCAACGAGGCTGTCGATGAACTGATGATGACCCTTGCCCAGTTTCTGTCTTTCACTCTGCTCGATACTAGAGTTGGGATTTGGCTGTATTCTCACGAGATAGTAGTTTGGTTGTGAGTCCATAGGAACCAATTACCGAATCCTGCTCTTAAATGGAATCAATGTGTCGATTCTGACGTGTCAGTTTCCAACAATTTACTTTACAAAAGACTACTACGGTCATGGTGTTTCATCAATTTATAAGACGATTACATTAATTGTTACAGAATAAAATTTCTATAGGAAAGCAATACAGTAGCCAATACTTCGACAACCGATTCAATGCCTGCTGGATCAACTACATTTAAGAAATCATTACTAGCCATTCTGTCCATTTCTTCACGAACGAAGGGTTTATGCCGCTCAATATTTATAAGGAGGAAAAATATAATTAAATAGTGATTAAGTTCTGGACCACCAAGGGGGAGTATGGCTACCTGAGCAACTTCTACCCGTGCAAGATATCATATTTAGGACTGGAATTTCCAAGCTCGGAACACCTGTACCAAGTGTTCAAGGCTCCCGATTCCAAGGTATTTCTCAAGATCCAGAGAGCGAAGAAACCTATGGAGTCGAAGAGGATTGCCAACAAGGCATTGAAGCGGGCAGACTGGCACGTCATAAAGTATGATGTTATGCTCTTCGTCCTTCAGGAGAAATTCGGCCAGAACCTGGATCTTCTGGACAAGCTCTTGGCAACGGGGGAGGAGGAACTCTTCGAGGACTCACCATACGACAAGGTCTGGGGGGGAAGAGATGGAGGTATGAACCTATTGGGTAAGGCCCTGATGAGGACCCGGGAGGAGTTCAGAAAGAACAAACTGACAAAATACGACTCTCGTGAATTCCTTGTGTTCAATCCCGATTGGATCGAGAACTGAACTATTCTACAATTTCGCCGAAGAAGTGCGTAGATGTCGAGCGGGTGATCCTCACGGTGTACCACTTCCCGAGATCCGCGGAGTCTACAATGATCGGCTTGTAGTCGATGTTCCGCATCTCCACGCCTCCCTTAGTGCCGGTTGCGATAGCGAGTGCCTCCCCTTCCCAGCCAATCCACTGGAGGTTGTCCTCCGTCTGGATACGTTTTGTGATCTCGGTCAGTATCCCCGACCTCCTCTTGCGCTCGGAATGGGGAAGCTGTTCCAGCTCGGCCGCGGGGGTGCCACTTCTCTCCCAGTACCGTGAGATATTTGTGATGCTCGGACGGGTCCTTTCCACCGTACAGACTGTCTCCTCAAATTCCTCCTCGGTCTCGGTTGGGTACCCGACTATGACATCAGTGGACAGGGTCATGCGGGGGAAGACCTCCCTGAACCTCTCGACGATCAACTCGTACTCCTCTACGGTGTATCCCCGCCTCATGTGCTTGAGCACTCGGTTGCTCCCGGATTGAACGGGCAGGTGCAGGAATTTATAGACCTTGTCTGATCTGAAGCCCTCAATAGCCTCGTCGAGCACCTTTATGAAGTTGTTGGGATTGCCCATGCCTACCCTCAGCCAGAACTTCCGACCTATCCGATCGATATCCCTCAGCAGGTTACCGATGTTGTCACCGATGTCAAAACCCCAGCACCCCGTGTCCTGAGAGGTCAACCAGACCTCGGGGGTAGGTGTCCTGCGGATGCTCTCGATGATGCTCTCTCTCCTGAAGGAGTGGAGCCTTCCACGAGCCATCTTGGTGGCGCAGAATGTGCAGGAATTAAGACAGCCTTCGTTGATCTGTATGATGTTCAGGTTGGGGTTCCACCGTGTGCTCTCCAGCAAGGGCTTCTCCACCAGCTCCTCTTCGATCTTGACCCGGGACAGCCCCTTGACCTTCGATGAGCTTACTACGGGGAGCGACATAAGCTGCCTCTGACGGGCCAGTTCGATCCCCATGTGCTCCTCAAGAGCGCTGATAAGATAGGGTGCGGCGTTAACACCCATGACAAGGAAATCAGGGTACCGATCCCTGATCTTCTCGGGTGTGGCCTGAGACAGGCACCCAGT